>JBDTUO010000292.1:0-4388 GCA_040007675.1 Rubrivivax sp. | reverse complement strand
ACACCTGCGCGGCCTGCTGCTGCGACGACGGCGGCAGCGGCGTCAGCAACACCTGGAACGGCGTCGCCAGCGGCTCGCCGGCGGCGAGCCCGTGCGCGAGGCGCTGGAACGCCGGCTCCAGCCCGTCCCAGTCGCAAGCCTTCAGCTTCGTGTGCAGCCATTGGCCGAAAAGCCACGGTTGCTGCGGCGCCAGTGCCAGCGCGCGCGTGTACGCGTCGAGTGCGTCGTCGACGCGCTGCAGCGCCAGCGCCGACTGGGCGCGTTCCTGCCAGGCGATCGTGTCGTCCGGCCGCGCGCCGAGCAGCGCGTCGAGCACGACCAGCGCTTCGGCAGGACGGCCGAGGCGCCGCAGTGCACGCGCCAGCACGCGCGACGCGGTGGTGTCGGCCGGCGCGACCTGCAGCGCCTGCTGCGCGCCGGTGGCCGCGGCCGCGCTGTCGCCACGGTCCAGCGCGAGGAGCGCGGCGTGCGCCATCAGGCTGCCGTGCAGCGACGCGTCAGCCCGCGGCGCCGCCGTGGCCAGTGCGGCCAGGCCACGATCGTAGGCCCCTCGAGCGTCGTCGAGTCGACCCAGCGCGCGCCACGCATGACCGAGGTTCAAGCACGCTTCGGCGGCGCAGGCGGCGTCGGCCGGCACCGCTCCGAGCACCTGCGCCGCCTCGGCCGCGTCACCGAGGGCGAGCCACGCGGTACCGAGCGGCACCCGCGCGTCGTGCGCCGCTGGGTCGAGCGCGAGCGCCCGGCGTGCGGCGTCGATTGCCGGCACCGACGCGCCGCGCTGCACCCGCGTTGCCGCCAGGTTCACCCAGGCGGGCACCAGGCCGGGCGCGTGCCGCGTGGCCGCGTCGAAGGCGGCTTCGGCGCCGTCGAGTCGACCGAGCGCCGCGAGGGCGAGCCCGTGGTGGTTGTGCGCGGCGGCATGCGCCGGACACAACGCGAGTGCGCGCTGCAGGCGCGGCAGCGCGTCCGCGGCCCGGCCCAGCGCCACCTCGGCGGCGCCGAGCAGCTGCAGCGCGTCGATATCGTCTGGCCTGCGCGCGAGCACCGCACGGTAGCCGGCAGCCGCCGCATCGAAGGCCCCGGCGCGGTGCAGCGTCGCCGCGGCTTCGAGCTCGGAGCGCGCCGATCGGAGTGCCGAACCGGCCGGTGCCGCCGCACGGCCGTCGGCCGATGGCGCGCGCTCGGCGACCGGCACGTCGCTCACCGGTCTCCCCCGAGCTGGCGCGGCGGGATGTAGTGGTTGTCGCGCGCGAGCTTGCCGTAGCGCGCCGCCTCGGCGTCGCGCCGGTCGACGTTGCGGAAGTGCTGACTCAGGTTCCACGCCGCGATGCCGTTGCCGAGGTAGGCCGAATACGACATCCAGCGTCCGTGGTCGGTGCGCTCGATCAGTTGCCCCGCGGCGGGCTGGGGCAGCGCCTGCGCGACGCGCATCGCGGCATACTTGTCGCCGCGCAGCGCGCGGCGCGCATCCTCGATCACCTTCGGCGGCTGGCCCTGCAGCACCGTCAGGTCCGGGTTCAGGCGTGCGGTGCGCGCCGCGCCGACGACGCGCGGCAGGTCGCGCAGGCGCAGCTGCACCAGATCGGCAAGGTCCCCTTCGGGCAGGCGGCCCGCAAGCGACTGCAGGCGCTGCTGCGCCTGCTCGGGTGAACTCAGGGCCGCGATAGCGGTCAGTTCGGCCTGCACCGCGTCGGCGGCGATCGCGGCGGGCGCCGATGCGGCGGCGACGGCCGACGCTTCAGTGCCAGACGCCGCCGCGTCTGTCGGCACCGGCGTCCGCGCAGGCATCGGAGGCACCGGCGCACCGCCGATCCAGATCGGGTCACCGACCACGTTCGATGCGAGTTCGGGTGCCTGCGCGTCGCGCCCGAACAGCTTGACGATGATGTCGATCGCATTGACCTTGCGCAGCACGCGGCTGCGCACGCGCTCCAGGCTGTCGAACACCGAACCCTGCGGAACCGCCTGCGCGAGCTCGGCCACGAGTACCTCGGCGAACAGCGTGTAGCGGTCGGCGTCCTTGGGTGCGAACGCCCGTTTGCCCGGCCCGGTGGCGAAGGCGACGTGGCAGCCTTCGGGCGGCAAGGTCTGGTTCAGCCCCTCCGGCGGCTTCAGCGGGCGGTCGGGCGTGCGGCAGGTGTCCACGAGGATCACGGTCGCCGCCGGCCCCGGCGGTCGCGCGAGCTTGGCGAACACGTCGCGCTCGAGCGACAGGCTGGCGCGGGCCAGGTCTTCCGGCTTGGAGTCCAGGTTGCCGTTGGCGGGCACCAGCAGGTTCTCGCTGTTCGATTGGAAGCCGTGGCCGACGAAGTAGAACAGCGCCGGACGGGTCGGGTCGGCCGCGACCGCCTTCTGCAGCGCGCCGATCGCGTCGCGCAAGGCGTCGAGCGAGGTCTCCTGCAGCGTCGTGACCTGGAAGCCAAAGCGCTGCAGCTGCAGCGCCAGATCAGTCACGCACGTGCGCGCCGGCGCGATCGACTCCTCAGCCGGCAGGTAGGTCGTGTTGCCGACCAGCAGCGCGTGCCCGACCGGCGCCGCCTGCGCGCTCGCCGTTGACGCCCACCAGGCCGCCGGGGCCACACATCCGGCCGCAGCGACCTGCACGACACGGCGGCGCCGCCAGCGTGCAGAGCCTATCCCGCCGAAGCTCATGGGCACGCGAGCGGCGTGCCCGCCGCGGCGCCGGCGTTGCACGTCGCTGGCCCGCGCGCGGGCTGGATGTCGTCGATCGCCGGTGGCGCGAGGCCGGTCTCGTAGACCAGCCCGAGCGACAGTCGCTTGCGGATGTTCTCCTTGCCGAAGCCAGCCGCCAGCGCCTCCGCCATCGCGCGCCGGAACGGCTCCTGCGCATCGCTGACGCCTTGCAGGTACTCGTTGTAGCGCAGGCTCTCGAACGCACCCTCGAACGGGGTGAGCAGCGTCACGGCGATACCGCCGACGCCTGGGCCGGACAGCAGGATGTAGTTGTGGGCGTCCGTCCCGGTCAGCGACAGCCCGAACAGCGTGACCGGCTTGTCGTGGCCCGCGGTAGCCGACCCGACCAGGCCGTAGGCGCCATCGATCAGCAGCGTCACGTCGTCGCCGGGCAGCGGTGTCGCGAGGTCGGCTTTGCGGGTGTCGACGTCCACCGTCAGCGTGCTGTCATCGGCCAGACGGTTGCGCGCAAAGATGCCGGTCGGCATGAGCTCGAATGGCGTGATGTTGCCGGCCAGGGCCGGCAGCGTCGGGTCGAGGACGTAGTTGCCGGCGTCAGCGCCTCCGAGCGTGAAGCTGCCGCCGAGCGTGACCGGAATGCCGGTCCCGACGTCGGTCGATGCGAAGCTGGCGGCCGGCGTGCCGACGACCACGACATCGCCCGCCAGCGGTGCAACGCCCGCGCCGCTGAGCGTGGCGGTCGTGGTCTTGTCGTACACCTTGTCGAGCACCGTGACGCCGGACAACGACAGCGTCGCCGGCGTGACATCGGCGGCGAGCGGCGTCGCGCTGCCGACGACAACGTAGTTTCCGGCATCGGGTCCGGCGAGCGTGGCGCCCGACAGCGTGACCGGCTTGGCGACGCCGACGTTCTTGTCGAGGAAGACGCCGCTGCCCGGGCTCGCGACCGAGACGCTGTCTCCCGCCAGCGGCGTCACGCTTGCGGTGCCGGCGAGCGCTGCGAAGAGGGTGGCGTCGTAGACCTTGTCGAGGGCCGTCAAACCCGACAGCAGCAGCGGCGCCGGCGTGATCGCCGCGGCGATCGCGGCGGCTGACGCCAGCGTGTAATTGCCGGCATCGGCGCCGCTCAGCGACAGCCCGCTGACGTCGACCGGGATCGACGGACCGGCCTGTGCCGAAGCGAAAGTACCCACCGGCGTGCCGCCGACGCCGACGCTGTCGCCGGCCAGCGGCAGCACGGTCGCGGTCCCGGTGAGCGATGCGGACGTCGTACGGTCGTAGACCTTGTCGAGCGCGCCGAGACCGCTCAGGCCCAGCGTGAGCGGGGTGATGCTCGCGCTGCTCGGCGACACCGGTGCCAGCGTGTAATTCGACGCGTCGGGTCCGGTGAGGCCGAAGCCGCTGGCGAACACCGGCTTGGCGACCCCCACGTTCTTGTCGCCGAATGAGGCGGTACCCGTGACGAAGGACACGCTGTCCCCCGCCAGCGGCGCGCTGCCCGACACCAGCCCGGAGATGGTCGCGACGGTGCTGCCGTCGTACACCTTGTCGGCCGCCGTGAAGCTGATCGAGAGCGCCAGCGGCGTGATCGACGCCGTCAGCCCGAGCGGTGCGACCGCCGTGTAGTTGCCGCCATCGGGGCCCCCGAGCGTCAAGCCCGACAACACGACGGACTTGCCGACACCGACGTTCTTGTCGGCGAACGCACCGTCCACGCTGCCGCCGATCGTCAC
>JBDTUO010000291.1:0-4408 GCA_040007675.1 Rubrivivax sp. | reverse complement strand
AGGCGACGACCGTCGTGCCGAAGGGTCCCTGCGGCGCTGGAGATTCTGAAGCAGGCATTCGCGGCACCATCGAGTGAGGGCTGAGGTTTAACCGGGCGATCAGAGGTCGATCGGCAGCCGATCAGCGGTCGAGCAGGTCGGCCAGCTCGTCGGCGTGTTCTTCCTCGTCGTGCAGGATGTCCTCGAGCATGCGACGTGTGGTGGGGTCCTTGTCGCCGATCAGCGCGATCATCTGGCGATAGGCCTCGACCGCAATGCGCTCGGCCACGAGGTTGGCACGCACCATCGCCTTCAGGTCCAAAGCTTCGTCGTACTCGGCGTGGCTGCGCTGCAGCAGCGTGGTCGGGTTGAAATCGGGTTCGCCGCCGAGCTGCACGATGCGCCCTGCGATGCGGTCGCCGTGCGTCGTCTCTTCTGTCGCGTGCACGAGGAACTCGTCGGCGATCGCAGGTGCCGACAGGCCCTTGGCGGTGAAGTGGTGGCGCTTGTAGCGCAGCACGCAGACGAGTTCGGTCGCCAGCGCATCGTTGAGCAACTTGACGATTGCATCCCGCCAGGGGCCGTAGCTCGGCGTCAGCGCACCCGCTTCGAGGTTCTTGCGGGCCTCGTCGAGGCCGGACTGGTCGAGCGTGAGCGACGGGTTCTGGATGGACTTGTCGGGTTTGCTGGACATGGAATCTCGCGTTCTTGGCATAAGGGGTGACGGTGGCGGCCGGACAGCGCGACAGCGAGTCTGGCGAACCTGCGCAGGCTGCAGCGCCGAGCGAAGCGGAGCGGAGATGCGCCGTGCTGCCTCATATTCTCGGCAGCCCCGGTCGACCGCCGAATAGGCGCTCGCCACTGCCGGCTGTAGGACGGCGCCCGTTGGCCCGCGGGGGACGGTCCGCAGCCGGTGGTCAGCGGGCCGCCAGCAGGTCGGCGTCGTGCCGTCTTGCGGCCCGTGCGTCGCGCCGCGACCCGATGTGCTGCGCGATCACCCGGCTGCACTCGGCACCGAACAGGAACACCTGCGCCGAGTAGTAGACCCAGACCAGCACGACCACCAATGCGCCCGCAGCCCCGAAACCCGACGCGAAGGCGTTGCGCTGCAGGTACAGCCCGATCAGGGTCCGGCCGAGCCCGAACAGCAACGCGGTGACGACAGCGCCGACCCACACGTCGGTCCACGCCAGGCGCACCCGCGGCATCACTTTGTAGATGAACGCGAACAACAGCGTGACGAGGCCGAAGTTCAGCACGGTGTCGACCACCAGCAGCACCGGCCGCCAGACCGCTCGATCCGGTGCCCAGCCTTGCTGCAGCGCGCTCACCCCGGCGCTGAGCAGCAGCGAGACGATCAACAGGAAGCCCAGTGCGAGGATGACGCCGAACGACAGCAGCCGCGTGCGGAGCAGCGCGCCGATGCCGGCCTGCGTGGGCGGCGCCGGCGTGCGCCAGATGTGGTCCAGTGACGCCTGCAGCTCGGCGAACACAGTCGTCGCACCGACCAGCATCAGCACGCTGCCGACCACCATCGCGAGCCAGTTGCCGGCCGGCCGATCGACGCTGGCCAGCAGTTGCTGGACCGCTGCCGCACCGGCCTCGCCGAACAGTCCGCGCAGCTGCACGACGACCTCGCCGCGCGCCGCTTCAGGGCCGAACCACAGCCCGGCCACCGACACCACGATCAGCAACAGGGGTGCGAGCGAGAACAGCGTGTAGTACGCCAGCGCCGCACCCATCGAGGCGCAGCGGTCGTCACTCCACGCGCGTGCCGACGCGATGGCGAGGTGGCTGATCGTGCGCCAGCCGAGCGGCGGCGGGGGTGGCGCGGGCGCCATCGACGCCGCAGGGGGCGCGGCGTCACGCGCCGGGTCGTGCGGCGCCACACGACCGGTCAAGCGGCTGCGGCACCCGCCAGCGGCGTCGCGGGTCCGCCCGATTTGGTGGCTGCGGCCGCCTCGCTGGCAGCGTCGGCGGCGTCCGAGGCGTCGGACGAGCCCTCGAGCTGGGCGATGAACTCACGCCCGAGCGACTCCAGAAGGCGTGCCTCGGGGTCGGGCAGTTGGCGCGGTTTCACGTCGAGCAGGCACAACGCGCCGAGCACCACACCGCGTGCCCCGTGGAGCGGCGCAGCGGCGAAGAATCGCAACTCCGTGTGGGCCTCGAGCAGGTCGGCGCAATTGCCGGCGCCGGCGTCGCGCGCCAGGTCGGGGATGACCAGCGTGCGGCCCTCTTCGAGTACCGGCGCCAGGCAGGCGGCCGGCAGCGCGGCCATCTCGTGCGCTTCGCCGTCGTGCGCGTCCAGGCTGCTCCAGTGCTGCTGGCGGCCGTCGATCCAGCGCACGACGCCGTGCGCGGTGACGAAGGTCTCGGCGGCGCGTTGCGCCGCCTGTGCGCCGGCTGAAGCGCGCGCCTGGCCCCACCGCCGGAAAGCCTTCTTCGCCTCAGCGGTCGGGTTGCCGTCGGCCGGTGGCCCAGCGTCGTCCGCGTCGTCGTCGGCGGCTGACGAGGGCGCGGTGCCGAGCGCGGCCTTGGTGCGCTGCACTGCTTCGAGCAGCGACGCGGCGACGGCGTCGGCGCCGAGTGACTCGGCTGCGCCGGGCTCGAGCAGCGCCGGCGGCGCTTGCCACAACGCGACCGTGATGTGCAGCTCCGGCCGCATGCGGCGCAGGCGCCGCGCGACGTGGCGCACCAGCGCCTCCGGCTGCGGGTGGAACGAGGTGAGGCACACGCCGCGCACGCGGGCCAGGTCGAGCTGCGCGATGTGTTCGGCGCTCACTGCGTTGGCCGGCAGCGCCTGCGCGCAGACGCCGTCGACCCCCAGCGCGTGCGCGATCATGTCGGCCGCCAGCGCGTCGGCCTCCCAGCGCAGGCCGATGCACAACACCACCGGGGGCGGGGTTGTTTGCACCGGGTGATCGGTGCGCAGTTCGGCCAGCAGCGCGCGCATGCCGGCGGTCAGGCGGTGGCGCTGTTCGACCGTCGCGACCTTCGCGTGATCGCCGGCCGCGCGCCCGAGCGCCGGCACCGCGGTGTCGCTGTAGAACGCGGCCAGGCTCTCGCTGGCCATCTGGGTCTCGGCCAGTTCTACGGCCTCTTCGACGTTGCCGGCCAGCAGCCTCTGGTAGAGCTGGGTCGGCGGGTCGAACACCGGCTGGCTGCCGAGCAGCAGATCGAGGAACTGCAGCTGGGGCAGGTGGCGCCCCAGCACCACCAGGCACACCGTCAGCGGCGTCGCGATGATGAGACCGACGGGGCCCCACAACACGGTCCAGAACGCCGCCGACAACAGCACCGCGACCGGCGTCAGGCCGGTGGTATTGCCGTAGACCCAGGGCTCGATGATGTTGTTGCTGACCAGCTCCAGCGTGACGATCAGCACCAGGGTCCAGATCATCATCTGCCAGCCCGGGTCGACCGCGAACGCGATCAGGAGCGGGAACGCGCTGGCGACGATCGGCCCGAGATAAGGCACGAAACGCAGTGCGCCGCCCAGCGCGCCCCACAGGAAGGCGCCCGGGACCCCGATCGCCCACAGGCCGAGCGCGAGCGGCACGCCGTAGCCCACGTTCACCAGCACCTGCATCGACAGGTAGCGGCTGACGCGGCGTGCCGCTTCGGAGAGCGCGTCCGTCGTCTGGTGCAGGTCGCCCCCGCCGACGAAGCGCAGCAGGCGGTCGCTGAGGTCGCGCTTCTCGAGCAGTATGAACACCAGCAGCACGATCGCGATGCCGCCGGTCAGCAGCGGTTCGACGAACGGCATGACCAGCGACTGCAGCGATTTCAGCGGCGCCGACTCGGTGGCGACGACCTGTACCCGCTGGGCTGGCGCGGCCTTGGTTGGCGAATTGGTGTCCAGGGCCTTGCGCGTCGCATCGACCTCGGCCTCCACAGTCTCGATCACGCGCGATGCCGAAGGCAGCGCGCCGCCGCGGCCTGCCGTCACCTTGCCGCGCAGTTCCCGGAGCTTTTTCTCTATCGTCGTCTGGTAGGTCGGCAGTTGCTTGCCGAACTGGGACACCTGGCTGGCCACCAGCACCGCGGAGGCGGCGACCGCACCCAGCGCAAACGCCGTCACGAGGACGACGGCGAGCAGGCGTGGCAGGTGCCAGCGGCGCAGTCGCGCCACCAGAGGGTCGAGCACGAAGCCGAGCAGCGCCGCCAGCACCAAGGGCACCAGCAGCGTCTTGCCGAAATACAGCCCCGCGATGACGATCGCCGAGACGATCAACTTCGACGCGCTGAGCACCACCGGGGGCAGACTGATGCTCAGTCGTCGGGTGCGCGGGGTGACGGGTTCGAGATCCATCGGCAACAGGGAGGCAAAGGGCGTTCGGCTGCGGGTGTGAGGTCGGTGGATCGATTTCGGGGGCACCGTCGGCGGCATGCCGCCGACGGGTGGGCCTGCGCATTCAACCCGAGCGCC
>JBDTUO010000290.1:0-4413 GCA_040007675.1 Rubrivivax sp. | reverse complement strand
TCGCGCACCGCGAGCGCTACCTGAACGCGCGCTCGACCCTGCTGACGCTGATCGGGCTGAAGGTCATCCCGGTGATCAACGAGAACGACACGGTCGTCAACGACGAGATCAAGTTCGGCGACAACGACACGCTAGGCGCGCTCGTGGCAAACCTGGTCGAGGCTGACCTGCTGGTGATCCTGACCGATCAGCCGGGGCTGTACTCGGCCGACCCGCGCCGGGACCCGTCGGCGACCTTGATCGCGCACGCACGCGCCGGCGACCCGGCGCTCGAACGCATGGCGGGCGGCGCGGGCAGTGCGATCGGCCGCGGCGGCATGCTGACCAAGGTTCTCGCTGCGAAGCGCGCCGCCGGCAGCGGCGCTGGCACCGTGATCGCGAGCGGGAGCGAGCCCGACGTGCTGCTGCGGCTCGTGGCCGGCGAGGCGATCGGCACCGCACTCGCGGCCGGCACGGCCAAGTTCGCCGCCCGCAAGCAGTGGATGGTCGACCACCTCCAGTTGCGCGGCGCCGTGGTCGTCGATGACGGCGCCGCGGCCAAGGTGCGCGACGAGGGCAAGAGCCTGCTGCCGGTCGGTGTCACCGCGGTGCAGGGGGAGTTCGAGCGCGGCGACGTGATCGCGGTGCGCACCGCTGCCGGCGTGGAGATCGCACGCGGCCTGGCGAACTACTCGGCGCCGGAGGCGCGCCGCATCGCACGCCAGCCGTCGGCCCGCATCGTCGAGATCCTCGGCTACGTCAACGAACTCGAGCTGATCCACCGCACCAACCTCGTCCGCACCTGAGCGGCGGCCGAACCGGTGGGCGGCGGGTTCAGTGCTCGAGCGGCGCCGGCGGTGCGTCCTCGCGCCGCAGGTCGTCGGTGCCGCGGTCGCGCATGCCGGCGCGCAGGTAGCGGTTGTGGTGGTTGACGCGCGGCAGGAAGCGCGCGAGCTCGGTCAGCGCCATCTCGTAGACGCTGCGCTTGAATTCGATCACCACGTCCAGCGGCACCCAGTAGTCGTTCCAGCGCCAGGCATCGAACTCCGGGTGGTCAGTGGCGCGCAGGTTCATGTCGCTGTCGCGTCCCACGAGCCGCAGCAGGTACCAGATCTGCTTCTGGCCGCGGTAATGGCCGCGCGCGTCTTTTCGGATGAAGTGCTCCGGCACTTCGTAGCGCAGCCAGTCGCGCGTGCGCGCCAGGATCTGCACATGCTCGGGCATCAGCCCGACCTCCTCGTGCAGCTCGCGGTACATCGCCTGCTCAGGCGACTCGCCGTGTTTGATGCCACCCTGAGGAAACTGCCACGAATGGGTGCGCAATCGCTTGCCCCAGAACACCTCGTTGCGGGTGTTGAGCAGGACAATGCCGACGTTGGGTCTGAAACCCTCCCGGTCGAGCATAATCTGACCCCGATTTTTCGATTGATTTCATTATTGCACTGCAAGGGTGCAATGCGGAAACCCACGGTTTCCCGCACGAGATCGAACCCCCATGAAAGCCAGCCGATTTTTCATCAGCACCCAGAAGGAAGCCCCGGCCGACGCGGAGGTCGTCAGCCACCGGCTGATGATGCGCGCCGGCCTCATCAAACGCGTGTCGGCCGGCATCTACAGCTACCTGCCGATGGGGCTGCGTGTGATCCGCAAGGTCGAGGCGATCATCCGCCAGGAGATGGACCGCGCCGGGGCGATCGAACTGCTGATGCCGGTCGTGCAGCCGGCCGAGCTGTGGCAGGAGACGGGCCGCTTCGACAAGATGGGACCCGAGCTGCTGCGCGTGAAGGACCGCCACGAACGCCAGTTCGTGATCCAGCCGACGAGCGAGGAAGTCGTCACCGACATCGCGCGCCAGGAACTGCGCAGCTACAAGCAGCTGCCGCGGAATTTCTATCACATCCAGACCAAGTTCCGCGACGAGCGGCGGCCGCGCTTCGGCGTCATGCGGGGGCGTGAGTTCACGATGAAGGACGCCTACTCCTTCGACCGCGACAAGGAGGGCGCGGCCAGGAGCTACGCGGCGATGGTGGCCGCCTACCGGGCGATCTTCGACCGCCTCGGGCTGCAGTACCGGGCCGTGGCGGCGGATTCCGGCGCCATCGGCGGCGACCTGTCGCAGGAGTTCCAGGTCATCGCGGACACCGGCGAGGACGCGATCGTCTACTGCCCGACGAGCGAATACGCGGCCAACATCGAACTCGCCGAGGCGGTGGCGCCGGCCGCGCCGCGCGCCGCACCGGGCGCACCGCTGGTGAAGACGCCGACGCCCGGCAGCAGCACCTGCGAAGACGTGGCGGCGCTGCTCGGCGTGCCGTTGCAGACCACCGTCAAGTCGCTCGTGCTCGCGAGCGACGATCGAAACGCCGGCGGCGACATCGTCGGCACGATCGTCTGGCTGCTGCTGGTGCGCGGCGACCACAGCCTCAACGAGGTCAAGACCGGCAAGCTGCCGGGCCTGAAGGAGGGCTTTCGTTTTGCGACCGCGGCCGAGATCGAGGCGCACTTCGGCTGCAGGCCCGGCTACCTCGGTCCGATCGGCAGCGTGCGGCCGGTCAAGGTCGTCGCCGACCGCACGGTGGCGGCGATGAGCGACTTCGTCTGCGGCGCCAACGCGGCGGACTTCCACTACACCGGCGCCAACTGGGGCCGCGACCTGCCTGAGCCCGATCTCGTGGCTGACATCCGTGACGTCATCCCGGGCGATCCGTCACCCGACGGCCAGGGCGTGCTCGCGATCCAGCGCGGCATCGAGGTCGGCCATGTGTTCTACCTCGGCACCAAGTACAGCACGGCGATGAACGCGGTCTACCTCGACGAGGCCGGCAAGCCGCAGCCGATGGAGATGGGTTGCTACGGCATTGGGGTCACGCGCACCCTCGGTGCCGCGATCGAGCAGAACCACGACGAGCGCGGCATCGTCTGGCCGGTCGCGATGGCGCCGTTCGACGCCGTCATCTGCCCGATCGGCTACGACCGCAACGACGCCGTGCGCGCCGCCGCCGACGCGCTGCACGCCGATCTCTCCGCCGCCGGCGTCGACGTGCTGCTCGACGACCGCGGCGAGCGACCCGGTGCGATGTTCGCCGACTGGGAACTAATCGGGGTGCCGTGGCGCGTGGTGATCTCCGAACGCGGCCTCAAGGGGGGCACGGTCGAACTCCAGGGGCGACGCGAGGTGGCCGCGACCGCCGTTGCGCTGGCCGACGCGGCCGCCGGCGTGCGGGCCCGCCTGGGTCGATGACGCTGCGCGGGCACGGCCTGCAGCGGCGCGCGCTGGCGCTGTGGCCGATCGTGGCGCCGCTGTCGGTGTGGGCGCCGGGTGCCGTCGCCGGCAGCCAGGTCGAGGAGCCGCTCGCCGATGCGGTGCGAGGCGCGCTGGCCGCCGCGGTGGCCGACGACGCGCCGCCAGAGCCCCGCTTCGCCGACATCGAGCAACGGCTGGGGTACCTGCGCTGGCTCGGCACGACGAGCGACCGTCTCAAGCGGCGCCAGGCCGAGCACCACACACGCATCGAGTTCCTGCGGTCGCTGTGGTACGAGTGCACGCGCTCCGGGCTCGAGCCGGCGCTGGTGCTGGGGGTGATCCAGGTCGAGAGCGGTTTTCGCAAGTACGCCATCAGCAGCGCGGGCGCGCGCGGCTACATGCAGGTGATGCCGTTCTGGGCGCGCCTGATCGGCGACGGTCATGCGGGTCGCTTGTTCCACCTGCAGACCAACCTGCGATTCGGCTGCGTGATCCTGCGCCACTACCTGGACCGCGAGGCGGGCGACCTGTTCATGGCGCTCGGCCGCTACAACGGCAGCCGCGGGCGTGCCGAGTACCCCACGCTCGTGCTGGGCGCGCGGCGGTCCTGGGAATACCGCGACGTCGGGTAGCCGGCTCCTAGAATCGCCGCATGCACCTGCACATCCTCGGCATCTGCGGCACCTTCATGGGCGGTCTGGCCGCACTGGCGCGCGAGGCCGGACACCGCGTGACCGGCTGCGACGCCGGCGTCTACCCACCGATGAGCGACCAGTTGCGTGCGCTCGGCATCGAGCTGATCGAAGGCTGGTCGGCCGAGCAGATGGCGCTGGCGCCCGACCTGTACGTCGTCGGCAACGTCGTCATGCGCGGCAACCCGCTGATGGAGGCGGTACTGGACGCCGGCGCGCCGTACACCAGCGGGCCGCAGTGGCTGGCCGAGCACGTGCTGCAAGGACGTCACGTGCTCGCCGTGGCTGGCACGCACGGCAAGACGAGCACGACGTCGATGCTGGCGTGGATCCTCGACCAGGCCGGTCTCGCACCCGGTTTCCTCGTCGGCGGCGTGCCGGAAAACTTCGGCGTCTCGGCGCGTCTGGGCCGTGCCGACGCGCCGTTCGTCATCGAGGCCGATGAATACGACACCGCGTTCTTCGACAAGCGCAGCAAGTTCGTGCACTACCGGCCAC
>JBDTUO010000289.1:0-4421 GCA_040007675.1 Rubrivivax sp. | reverse complement strand
GAAGCGCAGCCACCCCAGCACCGCGCCGCCCGGCGCCCGCACCGCGTCGGCGTCGTCCGGCGCAGGCGCGACGGCCGCCTCGGCCTTTGGCGCCGCCACCCAGCGCCCAGCGGTGGCGACCCGCAGCGCGTGCCACCACGCCTGTGCAGACGACGGCGACCCGGGCCCGCCAACTTCGCCGACCACCCGCGCGAGCGGGTCCGCAGCGGCCTCGCCAGCCCCGACTGACTCGGCAGCAGGCGATGGCGGCAGGGGTCCGGCCGCGCCGCGCGCGGTGCTTTCGGCAGCGCCGCGTGCTGTGCGTTCGACGGCGCCGCGCGCCGCGGCGAGCGCCCCCAGCGCCGCCCCCTCCTGGGCCGCCTGGCCTTCCCGGGCGGCGCCTTCGGCGCGTGCAGCCGGTGCCGCTTGGGTTGCCGCATCGGCCTGCGCGGTATTGGGTTCGACGATGGCGCGATTCGCTGGCGCCGCCGCGCGGGGTGGCGCTGCAGGTGGCGGCGCAGGCCGCACAGGCGCCGCCGCGGGCGACGGGGCCTTGCGGAGTTCGGCCGCGCGCCGCTCATCCGGTGGACTCGCGTCGCGCGCCACGGGTTCGGGGCGATCGCGTCGGAGGTGGGTCGCGTCCGTCTCTGCCGCTGGAGCGCCCGTCGGTGCAAGCTCTTCCGGCGGCGGGTCGAAGCGCCACAGCATGCCGACGATGCCGGCGACCAGCAGGCCAGCAAAGGCGGCGCGCGGGCCCGGTCCCGCGGCCGCCGCCGCGCGCCAGCGCCGCCACGCGGCCCGCCACCCGCGCGCGCCCGCCAGCGTCGGCGCAGCCGTCGCCGCACCGGCGTCGGACCGCAGCGCCGCGCGCGCCGCTCCGATCACCGCCGCGCTTAACGCCGCCGGCGGCTCGACCGCGTGGTCGGGCGCGTGACGCAGCGCGGCGCGCAGGCGTGGGTCGACCGGCGGCAGGCCGATGCCTTCAACCGGCGGAAACGGCGCATCGTCGGACCGGCTCATTGCGGCTCCTCGCCGGCAGCCGCCGGCAGGTACGCGCCCATGCAGGTGCGCAGCTTGTCCATCGCATAACGCAGCCGGCTCTTCGCGGTCTCGAAGCCGAGTTGCAGCGCCTGCGCCGCGTCCGCCAGCGACAACCCGTCCTCGTGGTGCAGCAGGAAGACTGCGCGCTGCGCGGTCGGCAGCGCGTCCAGGCACTGCAGCAGTCGCGCCCCCGCCGTGCGCCAGAACAGCTGTTCGGCCGGCCCCGGTGTCGCGTCGACCGTGGACGACGGCGGCGCCGGCCAGGCCTGCCACGGCTCGCCGTCGGGCGCCCAGCCGGCGGCGGCGTCGTCGTCATCGAGCGAACGTTCGCGTCCGCTGCGGCGCTGCACGTCGATCACGAGCCGCTGCGCGATCGTGAACAGCCAGGTGCGGAAACTCGCGCCCTGCGGCGACCAGCGTGTGCGCGCCTGAATCACGCGCGACCAGGTGTCCTGGAAGACCTCGTCGGCACGCGTCGACGCCGCCGCGCCGAGCAGCCGCCGCACGAAGCGGTACAGCGGGCCGGAGTGGCGCCGGTACAGGCACTCGAACGCTTCGCCCTCGCCGCCGATCCAGGCGCGCATCAGCGCGTCATCGCTGCCGCTGGCGTGGTGGGCGTCGGCGTCGGCGTCGGCGTCGGCAAACAGTGGATGGGCGGGCATGCGTGCAGGGGTTCAGGCGCGGGTCGAGTCTGCCACCGGCCGGCGGCAGCGGGTCACGGCACTGTGGCGCGACTCCGCGTCCATCAGGACTGAACAGCACTGATACGCGGCAGCGCGTCGATTGGGGTCAGGCACCCCGCAAACGGAGGTGCGCCCGCGGCGAGTCAACCCCGGCACTGGGCACCCGCCGTATCAGCGAGCAAGGGGCGCCGCCGGTGCGCCTCCGACGCGCCTCCCTGGCCACCGAAAGGAACCCTGCCATGCCGCACCGCTATCCCCGCCCCTCCCTGCCCGCGCGACGTCAGCTTCGACACGCGTGTGCGCCACTGCTGTTCGCCGGCCTCAGCGCCGCATGCGCGGCCCACGACTGGAACTCACCCGCCGCGTCGCCGAGCCGATCGCCGACGGTGACGGCGACGGCGACGACGCAGGCGCCGCCGGACTCGCCACCCTGGTCCGGCCGGCTGTGGGCCGGGCCGGCGACGGGCGCCCCGCCCGCCCCTTCCGCCACCGATTGCCGCCGCACGCCGCAGACGGTCGAATTGCCGGGCCCCTGGGCGGAAGCGCGCCGCCGACGCCACGCGGGCTCGAGTGCCGCGGCCCCGCGCGAGCGGGTCGAGGACGCGGCGCGCGGAGCGCTCGGCAAGGCCGAGGGCTCACCGCTGCGCGCACCACCCGCTGCGATGGCAACGACGACGAACGAGGCGGCCGACGCCGCCCTGGCGCGCACCGATCCCGCGCCGTCGGCGGTCGAGCAGTCCGCGGCGTCGGTAACGGCCGGTGTCGTCGACGACAACGCCGACTTCGGCGAGTACCTGGCTTACCGTGCCCGCCATCCGGGGCTCGTCGTGCGCGAACTCGACCTGCGTGACCGCGTGCGCCTGACGGTGCAGGACCGCGACGGCCGCGCGGTGCCGGACGCCGAGGTGCAGGTCTACGGCAGTGCCGGCGGCGCGCCGCTGGTCGCCCGCACCGACGCCGGCGGCGAGGTCTGGCTGCATCCGCGCGCAGCCCGCCTGGCGGGCCCGGTGTTCGAGGTGCGCGTGAGCAAGGCGGGCGCAGGGGACGGCCCGCTGCACGGGCGGGCGCTGTGGCGGCCCGGCCAGCGCGACCGCCTGCAAGTCACGCTCGACGGTGCCGCCGCGCTCGAGCCGGTGCGGCTGGACCTCGTGTTCCTGGTCGACGCCACGGGCTCGATGGCCGACGAGATCGGCAAGCTGCGCGACTCGATGCGCGCGATGGCGGCACAGATCGGCGCGTTGCCGAGCCGGCCGTCGATCTGCTTCGGCCTCGTCGCCTACCGCGACCGCGGCGACCAGTTCTTCGTGCGTGCGCAGGACTTCACCGACGACCTCGGCGCCTTCCAGCAGGGCCTGGCCGCGCTGCACGCCGACGGCGGTGGCGACACGCCGGAGGCACTGAACGAGGCACTTCACACCGCCGTGCACCGGCTGTCGTGGCGCGGCGGAGACGCCACCCGGCTCGTCGTGCTGGTGGCCGACGCGCCGCCGCACCTGGACTACGGCGCACCGTGGTACGACGATGACGCGCAGGGCGCCGTCGCACGGGGCATCAAGCTGCTGGCGATCGGCGCCAGCGGGCTCGATCCGAGCGGCGAATACATCTTCCGCCAGCTCGCGCAATTCACCGGCGGCCGCTTCGTGTTCCTGACCTACGCGGACCGCCGCCGGCCGGCCAGCGGCCCGGGACGCGAGACGGTGCACGACGTGCGCGACTACTCGGTCGAGACGCTCGACCGGCTGGTCGTGCGGCTGGTGCGCGAGGAGCTCGCGCGCCGGCCCGACGCGTGACGTGACGGCGCGGGTGGCTACGATGCAGGGGACCGCCACCGGAGTCCCACCATGATGACCACCCGCCTCGGCCGCACCGGCCTCGAAGTCTCCCGCCTGTGCCTGGGCTGCATGAGCTTCGGCGACCCGGCCCGCGGCAGCCACAACTGGACCCTGGACGACGCCGCCAGCCGGCCATTGCTGCGCCACGCGCTGGACCACGGCATCAACTTCTTCGACACCGCGAACGTCTACTCCGACGGCAGCAGCGAGGAGATCGTCGGCCGCACGCTGCTGGAGTACGCGCGGCGCGACGAGCTCGTCATCGCGACCAAGGTGCACGGCCGCATGCACGCCGGCCCGAACGGCGCCGGCTTGTCGCGCAAGGCGATCCTGGGCGCGATCGACGCCAGCCTGACGCGGCTCGGCACCGACCACGTCGACCTCTACCAGATCCACCGCTGGGACCCGCTGACGCCGATCGAGGAGACGATGCAGGCGCTGCACGACGTCGTGCAGGCCGGCAAGGCGCGTTACCTCGGCGCGTCGTCGATGTGGGCCTGGCAGTTCGCGCAGGCGCAGCACGTCGCCGAACGCCATGGCTGGACTCGATTCGTGGCGATGCAGAACCACCTCAACCTGCTGTACCGCGAAGAGGAGCGCGAAATGCTGCCGCTGTGCCGCGACCAGGGCGTCGGCGTGATCCCGTGGAGCCCGCTCGCGCGCGGCCGGCTGACGCGCGAGTGGGACGCCGGCACCGCGCGCTCCGCCAACGACGCCTATGGCAACACGCTGTATGCGGCATCGACCGCCACCGCCGACCGCGCGGTGGTCGACGCCGTCGGCAGCGTGGCAGCCGCGCGTGGCGTGCCGCGGGCGCAGGTGGCGCTGGCCTGGCTGCTGCAGCAGCCGGGGATCACGGCGCCGATCGTCGGCGCGACACGCATGC
>JBDTUO010000288.1:0-4422 GCA_040007675.1 Rubrivivax sp. | reverse complement strand
GTGCAATCGACCACTCTGCCATCTCTCCGCGGTCATCTATCAGTTTATGCGGCGTCGGTGTGAGATCCGACACGTGCAGTGGTTTGCAAATCTTTGCAAGCCAATCTTGACCACGACGGACAAGGAAATCCATTCAAAATCAGCTAGTTGTTGCGCCTGCGTAGTTGACGCACAGTCTTTCAAGACTGCTGGGTTAAACCGCTCCCCCAAGCCTCCGCAGGCCGTCGATTCTGCCAGCCGCGGCCGTCGACGCCCGCGGTCGCTCAGCGGGCGGGTGGCGCTGCAGCGGCGTCGCAGGGAACCTGCGTCAGCTCGCGTCGACCGCCGTCGACACGCATCGCGCTCAGGCACCCGCCCCAGACGCAGCCGGTGTCGAGCGCCAGCAGGGTGGGGCGGTCGACGAGCCCGAGCGCGCTCCAGTGCCCGAAGGCGACCGGGGTGTCTATGGTGCGCCGTTGCGGCCAGTCGAACCATGGCCGGTGGCCGGGGGGCGCGGCATCGGCGCCGCCCTTGGCCGCGAAGTCCATCGTGCCGTCCTCCTGACAGAAGCGGATGCGCGTCAGCGCGTTGATCGCGCAGCGCCAGCGGTCGGCGCCGGTGAGCGAGTCGCTCCAGCGCGCCGGTTGGTTGCCGTACATCTGCGGCAGGAAGTGCGCCAGCTCGGGCCCGTTCAGCAGCGTGTGCAGCTCGGCCGCCAGCGTGAGGGTCTGGGCCGCGCTCCACGCGGGTGCCACGCCGGCATGCACACACAGCCAGCCGGAGAACTCCGCCGCCAGCGGGCGGGCGCGCACCCAGTCGAGCCAGGCTTCGCGCTCGGGTGACGCCAGGATCTCGCCGAGCGTGTCGCTGCGATGCCCGCGCCGCACCCCGTGCGCGACGGCCAGCAGATGCAGGTCGTGGTTGCCGAGCAGGCAGGTGGCGGCGGCGCCGAGCCCGCGCAGGCGCCGCAGCGCAGCCAGGGACCCCGGGCCGCGGTTGACGAGGTCGCCGAGCACGAGCAGGTGGTCGCGCGACGGCGAAAAACCGAGCGTGTCCAGCAGGCGGCCGAGCGCGCCGTCGCAGCCCTGCACGTCGCCGATCAGGTAGTCCATGCGCCGATTGTGACGACCGCGCGCGCCGCGCCCATCGGCGCCCTGGGGCCGGTCCGGCGCGCGGCGCACCGTGGGGCTCTGGTAACCTCCCGCTCCCAATGCTGCACCCGGCACGCCTGCGCCGGGCTCTCGATGGACGTCGCGTTCCTGGTCCTCCTGATCCTTCTGAACGGGGCGTTCGCGATGGCGGAGATGGGGCTGACGGCCGCACGCAAGGCGCGGCTGCAGGTGATGGTCGAAGGGGGCGACCGGGGCGCGGCGGCCGCGATGGCGCTGCACGACGATCCGACGCGCTGGCTGTCCACGGTGCAGATCGGCATCACGTCGATCGGCCTGCTCAACGGCATCGTCGGCGAGGCGGTGCTCGCGGCGCCGGTGTCGCTGTGGCTGCGGGCGCGTTTCGGGCTGGCGCCGGAGACGGCGGCCATCGTCGCCACCGCCGGCGTGGTGCTGCTGATCACCTTCTTCACGATCGTCTTCGGCGAGCTGGTGCCCAAGCGCGTCGGCCAGATGTACCCCGAGACGGTGGCGCGGATCGCGGCGCGGCCGATGAACTGGTTGTCGCTGGCCGCCAAACCCTTCGTCTGGCTGCTGTCGGCGTCGACCCACACCGTGCTGCGGCTGCTCGGCGTCGTCGGCCGCGCACCGGGCGCGAGCGTGACCGAGGAGGAGATCGCCGCCCAGCTCGAGGAGGGGCTGGATGCCGGTGTCATCGAGGCGCACGAACACCAGATGGTGCGCAACGTGTTCCGGCTCGACGACCGGCAGGTCGGCTCGATGATGATTCCGCGCGCGGAGATCGACTGGCTGGACGTGAACGCGCCGATCGCCACCGTGCTGTCCGAGATGGTGGCGAAAGGGCACTCGCGCTATCCGGTGTGCCGCGACGGCCTGGACGACGTGATCGGCGTCGTGCGGGTGCACCGCCTGCTCGAACCGCTGGCCCAGGGGCTGATTCCGGCGCTGTCCGAGCACCTCGAGCCCCCGGTGTTCGTGCCCGAGACGCTGTCCGGCATGGAACTCGTCGAGCACTTCCGCCGCGGCGCGTCCGACCTCGTGTTCGTGGTCGACGAATACGGTGCCGTGCAGGGCGTGATCAGCGAGCGCGACCTGCTCGAGGCGATTGCCGGCGAACTCGGGGTCGGCCTCGGCGAGCAGGCCTGGGCCACGCAGCGGGCCGACGGCAGCTGGTTGATGGACGGCCTGATCCCGGTGCCCGAGCTGAAGGACCGGCTGCTGCTGAAGGACCTGCCGGAAGAGGACCGCGGTCGTTACAACACGCTGGCCGGCATGATCATGCTGCTGCTCGGTCGCCTGCCCGACGAGACCGACAGCGTCGACTGGAAAGGCTGGCGCTTCGAGGTCGTCGACCTCGACGGCAAGCGGGTGGACAAGGTGCTCGTGTCACCCCTCGAAGAACCCCCGGCAGAAATGGCGACCCTCTCATGATCATTCCCGACCTGCACCGACAGCCCGTCGGCCTCGACCCTGCCAAGCACCGCGCGCTCACGCTTCCGGTGCCGTTGACCGACTGGTCGCCGGCAGCCGGCCTGTCGGCGATCTTCCTCACCGCGGCGGAGTGTGTGCACGCGGCGCGGGATTTTCCGATCGTCTTCATCGTCGCCGGCAAGAACGACGAGGGCGGTGACGACGTGGCGCCGGTGGCCGTGCTCGGCATCCACGCGGGCGAGAACCTGTACGTCGGCGCCAACGGCCGCTGGCGCGCGAGCCACGTGCCTGCGGTGCTGGCGACGTACCCCTTGTGCGTCGCGCGAATCGACGCCCGGCAGTACGCCGTGTGCCTGGACGAAAGCTGGCCCGGGCTGCAGGCAGACGCCGGCAGCACCGGCCAGCGCCTGTTCGACGATGCCGGCGAGCCGGCCGCGTTGCTGCGCGATGCTCAAACCGAACTGCAGCGTGTCGAGCAGCAGGTCGACCAGACGCGCGCGATCGGGCACCGGCTCGCGGCGCTCGGCCTGCTGGAAGACCGGCGCCTCGACGGCACGCTGCCCGACGGCAGCACGGTCAAGCTCGACGGCTTCATGATGGTCAACGAGGAGCGCGTGAATGCGCTGTCCGACGAGGATGCGCTGTCCTTGCACAAGGACGGCCTGCTGGCACTGATCCACGCCCACTGGATCTCGCTCGGTCACATGCGCCGCCTGTTCGAGTGGCGCGCCGAGCGCCTGTCCGCGTCGGCGTCGCCGCCAGCGGCGGCAGCTGCGGGCGTCTGACGCGAACGGGCGCAGCGTGAACAGGCCCTAGTCGATGCCCGACGCGCCGCCACCCGATGCGCTGCACGCGGAGCTGTTCGAGCAGCCGGGGCACCTCATCCGGCGGGCGCAGCAGATTGCGGTGTCGATGTTCCTCGATGCGGTCGGACGCGACGTCACGCCGGTGCAGTATGCGGTGCTGCGGCTGCTGCTCGAGCAACCCGGCATCGACCAGGTGACGCTGGCGCGCGAAGTGGGGCTGGACACCTCGACGACGGCGGACACCGCGGCGCGGCTCGAAGCCAAGGGCTGGATCGTGCGCGAGCTGAAGGCGCGCCGGCAACGCAGCCTGGTACTGACCGACGCAGGCCGGGCCGTGCTGGCGCGTCTGGTGCCGGGCATCCAGGCCATGAACGAGGCCATGCTGGCGCCGCTCGCGCCGGCCGAACGCCGCCAGTTCATGCAGTTGCTGCGCAAGTTCGTGCGCCTGAACAACGCACAGAGTCGGGCCCCGCGGCGCGCCGCCCGCGACGACCTGCGTCTCGGGTAAACCCTTGACCATGAGCCTGGTGCGTGTCTAGTTCATTCAGTATACTGAATGTGATTCGATTGAGATTGAAACTGCAGAGGGAGATCCCGCATGTTCGTCAAGAACGCCTGGTACGTGGCCGCGACCCCGAACGAGATCGACGACAAGCCGCTCGGCAGACGCATCTGCGGCGAACCCATCGTGTTCTACCGTGCTGACGGCGGCCGCGTCGCGGCACTCGAAGACTGGTGCCCGCACCGCGGCACGCCGTTGTCGCTCGGGCGTGTCGTCGAGGGCCGGCTCATCTGCGGCTACCACGGGCTGGAGATGGGCAGCGACGGCAAGACGATCGCGATGCCGGGCCAGCGGGTGCGCGGGTTCCCGCCGATCCGTCAGTTCCCGGTGCTCGAGCGGCACGGCTTCATCTGGGTCTGGCCCGGCGACCCGGCGCTGGCGACGCCGGAGGCGCTGCCGGCGCTGCACTGGGCCGATGACCCGGAGTGGGCCTACGGCGGCGGGCTGTACCACGTGGCCTGCGACTACCGGCTGATGATCGACAACCTGATGGACCTGACGCACGAGACCTACG
>JBDTUO010000287.1:0-4434 GCA_040007675.1 Rubrivivax sp. | reverse complement strand
CCTCCTTGGCCTCGTCGCAGCCGGCGACGTCGGCGAAGGTGGTGGTGTTGTTGGCCTCGTCGAGCATGCGCGCCTTGCTCTTGCCGAAGCTGAAGGCACCGCCCTTGCCGCCGCCCTGCATCTGGCGCATGAAGTAGATCCACACGCCGATCAGCAGCAGCATCGGGCCCCAGCTGACGAGGATGCTCATCAGCAGCGACGGCTCCTCGCGCGGGCGGACGTCGAACTTGACGCCGTTGTTGATCAGGTCACCGACCAGGCCGCGGTCGAGGTAGGTGGCGTTGCTGCGCAAGCGCCGGTCGTCGCTCGTCAACGCGACGATCTCGGTGCCGCCGTTGCCTTCCTGCAGCGTGACGGACTTGATGCGCTTGGCGCGCACCTCGTCCAGGAAGTCGGAGTACGCGATCTGGTTGCCCGTCGTCGCACTGCGGTCGAACTGCTTGAACACGGTGAACAGCACGAGGGCGATCACCAACCAGACAGCGACTTTCGAGAACCATTGATTGTTCACCGCGGCTCCTTCTCAAGACGGCGGGCCGACACGACAGGCAGTGCCGCGCGGGGATCCACGGCATATGGGGTTGATTCTACCGGCGACAAGGTCCATACCCGGTGAGGGGTCAGGGCCGGAATCGCACCCTCGAGCTGCCCCAGTTCGAGCCTTTGCATCGCAATTCAACGGTACACGACACGCCGCGGGGGACACGCGACCCGGCCGCGCCGCCCTCTCAATCGAAACCATCGGCAACCGCCGACGACCGCGGGAGGACCGTGCGCGGACCCCGGCCGAACAGAAAGGTCTCCGCCGACTTGGCTCGCGATGCCTGTGGCTTGATCGGCTTGACGACCCGGAAGTGCTCCTTGAACAGCTTCACGAGCTGGCTGTAGCCGCTGCCGTGGAAGGCCTTGCAGACCAGCGCGCCGTCCGGCCTCAGGTGCCGCCCCGCGAAGTCGACCGCCAACTCGACCAGGTCGGCCATGCGCGCCGCGTCCGACGCCGCGATGCCCGACAGGTTGGGCGCCAGGTCCGACACCACCAGGTCGACCGGGCGGCCGGCCAGTACCGCCTCGAGCTGCGCGAGCACGGCCTCGTCGCGGAAATCCCCTTGCAGGAAGGTCACGCCGTCGACCGGCTCGAACTCGAGCACGTCGAGCGCGATGATGCTGCCGTTCAGCGCGCCGCTGGCTGCACCTTCGGGCGCGAAACGGCGCCTGAGGTACTGGCTCCAGGCGCCGGGCGCCGCCCCGAGGTCGACCACCACCTGGCCGGGCCGCACCAGGCCGAGCGCCTCGTCCATTTCCTGCAGCTTGTACGCCGCCCGCGCGCGATAACCGTCCTTCTGGGCCCGCTTGACATACGGGTCCGTCAGGTGGTCGTTCAGCCACGCCCGATTGACTTTCTTGGACTTCGCGCTCATCGGGGACCGGATAATACGGAGATGGCCGCGCTCACCCTCACCCCCGCCCAACGCAAGGTCCACCGGTCCGGTGCGCACCACCTCGACCCGGTCGTCATGATCGGCAACGACGGGCTGACGCCGGCGGTGCAGCGAGAGGCCGACCAGGCGCTGGCTGCCCACGGCCTCATCAAGCTGCGTGTGTTCTCCGACGACCGCGACGCGCGGGAGGCGCTGCTGGCGACGCTGGCCGACCGGCTCAACGCCGCGCCGATCCAGCACATCGGCAAGCTGCTCGTGCTGTGGCGCCCCTTGCCGCTGAAACCGCTGGTCGAGCCGCGCGAGGACCGTGGCGCGGGTCCGAAGGTGGTCAAGCTGGTCAAGTTCAGCAAGAGCGGCAACCACCGGGCCACCGTCAAGAAGGTCAAGGTGATGGGCAATGAACGCGTGACCGCGGGCGGGCTGGTCAAGCGCGCAAAAAAACCGCGCACCGGCAGCCTCAAGAAGAAGGCGGCGGGCTGACGCCCGGCCACGCGCGCTCGCCGGCGACCCGCCACGCCAGCAGTGCGACCAGCAGCGCCTTGGCCGCGAAGAAGCCGGCGCTGACCGCGTGCAACTGGCCGAAGCTCCAGCGCCCCTGGCCGGCCCGCGCCGCCTCCATCAGCGGCAACAACGCGAAGTAGCCGGCAACGGTGCAGAACAGCGCGCCCAGCGCGAGCGCCATGCCGAGGCTGAACTGCGACGCCCCGGGCACACCGGCGCGCATGCGTCGCCGCGCCACGGCCCGCTCGAGCGCGAGCATCACCACGCCGAGCGCCAGGCTCACGTGCGCCTCCTGGGCGAGCAGCCGGCCTGCCATGCGGCTGGCGTCGGCATGCGAGAGCAGCGCGAACGCCGTGCGCGTGCCCATCGCCGCGGTGGCGGCGAGCATGCCGACCCAGACGCCAGGCAGCACGCGGCGCAGCCGCTCGGCCGCCTGTGCGGCGGCACTCACACGTAGCGCACCCCGATCACTTCCCAGTGTTTCAGCCCGCCGGGCGCCTGCACCTCGGCGACGTCGCCGGCGCGCTTGCCGATCAGCGCGCGCGCGATCGGGCTGCTGATCGAGATCAGGCCCAGCTTGAGGTCGGCCTCGTCGTCGCCGACGATCTGGTAGGTCACCTTGGCATCGGTGTCCTGGTCCTCGAGGTCGACCGTCGCGCCGAACACGACCTTGCCCTCGGCGTCGAGCCCGGACGGGTCGATGACCTGGGCCGCGGCGAGCTTGCCTTCGAGCTCCTGGATGCGTCCTTCGATGAAGCCCTGCTTGTCCTTGGCCACCTCGTATTCGGCGTTCTCCGACAGGTCGCCCTGGGCGCGCGCCTCGGTGATCGCCTGGATCACGGCATGCCGGTCCACCGTCTTCAGCCGGTGCAGTTCGTCCTTCAGCTTCTCGGCGCCGCGCCGGGTGAGCGGGATCGTGGCCATCGCGTTCGTTCCTGTGTTCCCAAAGCAAGACCGCCGCAAGCGACCCCGAGGGGCCGAACTGCGGCGGAACCTGCCCCATTTTAGGCCAGTTCGGCGTGCAGTTCCTGCAGCGAGACGACCTCCAGATCGGCCTCGTGCTTCAGCGCCTCGGTCGCGGCTTCGCAGCCGGCCATCGTCGTGTAGTAGGTCACCCGGTGGGCCAGCGCGGCGGTGCGGATGTAGCGCGAGTCGCCGATCGCGGTGCGGGTTTCGTCGACGGTCGTGAACACGAGCTGGATCTCGCCCGCCTTGACGAGGTCGGCGATGTGGGGGCGACCATCCTTGACCTTGTTGACCACCTTGACCGGAACGCCTGCCTCGGCAATCGCCGCTGCGGTGCCCCGCGTGGCGGCGATCTGGAACCCGAGGTCGACCAGGTCACCGGCCACCTTGACCGCACGCGCCTTGTCGGCATCCTTGACCGAGATCACGACCGTGCCCTGCGACGGCAGTCGCGAGCCGGCACCGAGCTGGCTCTTGAACATCGCCTCGCCGAAGGTCCGCCCGACACCCATCACCTCGCCGGTCGACCGCATCTCCGGCCCGAGGATCGGGTCCACGCCGGGGAACTTGTTGAACGGGAACACCGCTTCCTTGATCGAGAAGAACGGCGGCACGACCTCGTGCGGCGGCCGACCGTCGATGCCCCGCTGGGCGGCCAGCGGCGTGCCGGCCATGCAACGGGCGGCGATCTTGGCCAGTGGCTGCCCGGTCGCCTTGCTGACGAAGGGCACCGTGCGCGACGCTCGCGGGTTGACCTCCAGCACGTAGACCACCGCCTCGTCAGCCTCGCCCTGGATCGCGAACTGCACGTTCATCAGGCCGACGACGTTGAGCGCGCGGGCCATCAGCGTCGACTGGCGACGCAGTTCGTCCTGCAACGCCGCCGACAGCGAATACGGTGGCAGCGAGCAGGCCGAGTCGCCGCTGTGCACGCCCGCCTGCTCGATGTGCTCCATGATGCCGCCGATCATCACGTCGCGCCCGTCACACAGGCAGTCGACATCGACCTCGATCGCGTCGTCGAGGAAGCGGTCGAGCAGCACCGGGGACTTCTCCGACACGCGCACCGCTTCGCGCATGTAGCGCTCGAGGTCCTTGTCGCCGTGCACGATCTCCATTGCGCGGCCGCCGAGCACGTAACTCGGCCGCACGACCAGCGGGTAGCCGATCTCGTGCGCCAGCGCCAGCGCCGCGTCCTCGGTGCGCGCGATACGGTTCGGCGGCTGCCTCAGTCCGAGCTCGTGCAGCAGGCGCTGGAATCGCTCGCGGTCCTCTGCGATGTCGATGCTGTCGGGCGAGGTGCCGATGATCGGCACGCCGGCGCGCTCGAGGTCCAGCGCCAGCTTCAGCGGCGTCTGGCCGCCGTACTGCACGATGACCCCGGTCGGCCGCTCCTTGTCGACGATCTCCAGCACGTCCTCCAGCGTCACCGGCTCGAAGTAGAGGCGGTCGCTGGTGTCGTAGTCGGTCGACACGGTCTCCGGGTTGCAGTTGACCATGATGGTCTCGTAGCCGTCTTCGCGCATCG
>JBDTUO010000286.1:0-4450 GCA_040007675.1 Rubrivivax sp. | reverse complement strand
GAGGTCGTGCACCAGCGCGTCGGGCCCGGTGCCGTAGCGCGTGAACAGCCGGATGCGGCCCTTCGTGTCGAACACGTACTCGCCGGCGGTGTGGTCCATCGTGTAGCTGCCCGGCGTGGACCCCGCGGCCTTCGCGAAGTAGACCTTGAACTCCTTCGCGATCGCCAGCGTCTGCGCCGCGTCGCCGCGCAGCGCGACGAAGTCGGGCCCGAAGCTGCCGACGTAGGCGCGCAGGATCTCCGGCGTGTCGCGCTCGGGGTCGACCGTCACGAAGACTGCCTGCACACGGTCGCCGTCTGCGCCCAGGCTGCGCTTGACGGTGGCCAGCTCGGCCAGCGTCGACGGGCAGACGTCCGGGCACTGGGTGTAGCCGAAGAACACCACGACCGCCTTGCCGCGCCAGTCGGCCAGCGTGCGCATGCGGCCGTCGGCGGCGTCGGGCAGCGCGAGTCGCTGCGCGTAGTCCGCACCGGTGATGTCGATCGACTGGAACTGCGCCTTTCCGCGCTCGCAGCCCGCGAACGCGCCCGCGCCGAGCAGCACGGCCGCGGCCAGCCACACGCGGCGGCGCCGTATCAGCGCAGCCATGGCAGCGTGTAGTGGTCGACCAGCAGCGCAGCGAACAGCAGCGCCAGGTACCAGATCGACCAGCGGAACGTGCGTCGCGCAAGCGCGTCGCTGTAGTGCCGCCAGAGCGCGACCGCGTAGGCGATGAAGGTCGCGCCCAGGCCGACTGCCGCGGCCAGGTAGAGCAGCCCGCTCATGCCCTGGATGAACGGCAGCAGCGACGCCGCGAACAGCACCAGCGTGTACAGCAGCACGTGCAACTGCGTGAACGCCCGGCCGTGGGTCACCGGCAGCATCGGCAGGCCGGCGCGGCGGTAGTCCTCGGCGCGGTACAGCGCCAGTGCCCAGAAATGCGGCGGCGTCCAGACGAAGATGATCAGGAACAGGAGCCATGCCTCGGGCGCGGTGTCGCCACGCATCGCGGCCCAGCCGAGCACCGGCGGCATCGCGCCCGACGCGCCGCCGATCACGATGTTCTGTGGTGTCAGCGGTTTCAGCACGACGGTGTAGATGACGGCGTAGCCGACGAAGGTGGCGAAAGTCAGCCACGCGGTCAGCGGGTTGACCCACACGATCAGCACCGCGCTGCCGACGGCGCACAGCGCGGCCGAGAAGCCGAGCGTCTGCCAGTTGGCGAGTTCACCCTTCGCGGTCGGGCGCCAGGCCGTGCGGGCCATGCGCGCGTCGAGGCGCTGCTCGACGAGGCAGTTGAACGCCGCCGCCGCGCTCGCCACCAGCCAGATGCCGACGCTCGCCGGCAGCAGCACGCGCCAGTCGGGCAGGCCGGGTTCAGCCAGCAGCATGCCGATCAGCGCGCAGAAGACGATCAGCTGTACCACGCGCGGCTTCGTCAGCGCGAGGTACTGCGACCAGCGCGAGGAGCGACGGGCCGGGACGGCGAGTGCGGGGGCGTTCATGGGGGCCCCGATTCTAGGCAGCCGGCGCCCGCGCGGCGGCGGTGCGGGAATGGGCGGCTGGCGCGCCGCTGCCGCGTGCCAGCAGCGAGGTCAGCAGCGCGACCAGCGCCGCGGCGCCGCCGCTGTGCGCCAGCGCGGCCGCCAGCGGCCACCCGAGCACGACGTTGGACAGTCCGCTGGCCAGTTGGGCGACCAGCAATGCCGCGAGCGCGATCCCGAAGCGCCGCGCCGTCCCCTGCGATCGCCACAGCCGCCACGCCAGCCAGCCGGCTGCCAGCGTCACGACGCCAGCAAACAGGCGGTGCGCCATGTGCACGGCCACCAGCGCCTCGAACGGCAGCAGTGCGCCGTCGCCGGTGTAGCCGAGGTGGCGCAGCAGCGTGAAGCCGTTGGCCCAGTCCATGGTCGGCCACCAGCGGCCGCTGCACGCGGGGAACCCGCTGCACGCGAGCACCGCATAGTTGGTGCTGACCCAGCCGCCGAGTGCGATCTGCACGACGACCAGCGCCAACACCACGGCCGCGGCGCGCCATTGCGGTGGCGCCAGCGCCGGGGGTCGATCGCGGAAGGACTGGTGCTGGACCGCCAGCAAGGCCAGCAGGGCCACCCCGCCGAGCAGGTGCAGCGTGACCACCGCCGGATACAACTTGAGCGTCACCGTGTACTTGCCGAACAAGCCCTGCACGATCACCCACACGAGTGTCGCGACCGCCCAGCCCGCCGAATGCGGCAGCCGCCGCCGCTCGAGCACCGCCACCGCCGCGAGCACGAGAATCAGCACGCCGACCGTCATCGCGAGGTAGCGGTGAAGCATCTCGATCCAGGCCTTGGTCCACGTGACCGGGCCGGACGGCAGCGCGCTCTGCGCCGCATGGATCTCGGCCTGCGCGCCGAGCGGACTGGCCGCGCCGTAGCAGCCCGGCCAGTCGGGGCAACCCAGCCCCGCGTCCGACAGCCGCGTGAAGGCGCCGAACACGATCAGGTCGAAGGTCAGGAACAGCGTCAGCGCGGTCAGCGCCGCCAGACGCCCCCGCCGGTCCGCGCCGCGCCGGCGCAGCCAGATCCACGCCAGCGGCAGCAATGCGATGACGCCCGCCAGCAGCGCCATGCGCAACAGCGGAGCAAGGTCGACGAGGGCGGGGGCCACGCGGATCGTCTCAGGAGCCGGCGCGCTGCCACGACGCGGAAGCACGCAGCAGCCGCTCGAGGTCGCGCTTCAGGCGCATCGGATCGGCGTCGACCGGGGCGCGCATCATCCACTCACCCATCGGGTCGACGATGTACAGATGTTCGGCCAGCGCCTGCCCGGCCGCCGGCGCGAGCCAGCGCGCCAGCGCCACCGCATCCGCGCGCAGTACGCGCAGGCCCCCGGTGGCCCCGGCCGCCTGCAGCAGCGCCGGCGCCGGGCGGCCGTCGTCGGTGACGAGCCAGAGGCGGTCGACGCGGTCGCGCTCGCGCCCGAGCATCTCGCGCAGCTGGCGCTGCAGGTAGAGACGGCGCTGGCAGCCGGGGTCGCAGGTCGTCGGTCCCACGGTCAGCAGCAGCCACTGGCCGTGCAGGTCGCGCGCGGACACCGCGGCACCGTCGAGGCCGCGCAGCCGCAGGTCTTCCGGGATCGTGCGGCTCGGGTGGATCAGCTCGGCGTAGTTGGTGCGTCCCTGCGGCCGGATCACGTAGTAGCTCAGGTAGGACGCGACCACCGGCGCCGCGCACGCCAGCAGGATCAGCAGCATGCGCAGCCGCCCGCGGGTCACGCGGCGACGGCGCGCGTCGATCACGGGTGCCGGCAGGCCATGCACCGTGAAGCCGATCAGCTCAGGCGCGGCGCGCGGCGACTCGGCGGGGGCGGAGGATTCGGAACCAGACATAGAGGACGATCGTCAGCGCGCACAGCGCGAACCACTGGAAGGCGTAGCCGTAGTGCTTCTGCACATCGGTCGCCGGGGCGGGCCAGTCGCGCGCCAGGCCGTCGGCAGCATCGCCGCCGGTCTGGCGCAGGCTCCGCGGCCGCAACGGCACGCCGATTTCCTGCGCGAAGCGATCAGGATCGAGATTTTGCCGGATCGGCCCTCGGGCGTCGGTCGCGAACTCGTACAACCGGGACGGCCCGGGGGCCAATTGGCCGTCGATGGTGACGTCGCCAGGCGGCGTCGGCGGCGGCGTGATATGCGTGCGGTCTTGGAAGTCGCGCGGCAACCAGCCCCGTTCGACCAGCACCGCGCTGCCGTCAGCCAACTGCAGCGGCGTGACGACGGTGAAGCCGACCCGGCCGTGCATCGGGCGGTTGTCGAGGTAGACCGTGCGCGTGGCGAGCCAGCGCCCGGTCAGCACCGCCCGACGCTGCACCTGCGCGGCGGCGTCCTGGGGGCGCCGCGCGAGTGCCTGTGCGTCGAGCACCGGCAAGGCGCCGCGCTCGCGCAGCGATTGCTGCAACGCGATCTTCTGCGCGGCACGGTCGAGCTGCCACACCCCCAGGCGGGCGGTCAGAGTCGCCAGCACGATCGCAGCGACCAGAGGTGCCCACCGCTGCACTGCCGCGCGCCGACGCCCGCTGGGGCGGACGGGCGGGGCCGTTGTCACCGCCGTGCCTCGCGCGGGAGCGGCGGATAATCCCGTCCGATGAAGACCCTCATGGTCCTGCTGTTGGTCGCCGTCGTCGCTGCGCTCGGGGTGGCCGGCGTGATGATGTTGCGTCAGCGACAGGGACGCCCGGACGGCGCCGTCGACAAGGCGATGGCACGCGCGCTCGCGCTGCGCGTGGGGCTGTCGGTGGCGCTGTTCCTGTTCATCCTGCTGAGCTGGTGGATGGGCTGGATCCAGCCCAGCGGCATCCCGGTGGGCGGCTGAGCGCCGACCGGCTGCAGGTGCACGCCGGCCGGTTCGGCGTCAGAGCCAGTACACCAGGAAGTACAACCCGAGCCAGACGACGTCGACGCAGTGCCAGTACCAGGCGGCGCCCTCGAAGC
>JBDTUO010000285.1:0-4458 GCA_040007675.1 Rubrivivax sp. | reverse complement strand
ACCAGCATCTGCGCGATCTCGGGCGTCACGTACTTGCGGCCCTGCGCCACCGTGCGCACTGCCTGCACGATCAGCTGCGGGTCGCCGCCCTTGTTGACGTAGCCGAAGGCGCCGCCGCGCAGCGCACGGATCGCGTACTGGTCTTCCGGGTACATGCTGACGATCAGCACCTTCACCGGCGAGCCCTCGTCCTTCAGCACATGCAGCACGTCCAGGCCACTGCGGCCCGGCAGGTTGATGTCGAGCACCAGCACGTCGCACGGCGTGCCATCCACGCGCTGGCCTTCCGCGCCCGCCGAGAGCGTGCGCATCAGGCTGCGCAGTTCGCCGTAGTCACCCGCCTCACCGACGACGCGCAGGTCGGCCGCGTCGGACAGCGTGTCGCGGATGCCGCGACGGATCAGCGCGTGGTCGTCACAGATGATGACGTCGATCATCGGGGGCGGTCACCTCCAGCCATCTACAGCGGCGTCCAGGCCGACGGGTCATGCTCACGCTCGTCGACGGCGTCGTGCGCGTCTGCGGCATCGTCCCACTTGTCGCCCGCGGGGCCGGCGTCGCCATCGTGGCTGGCGTGCACCGGATCGAAGGGCACCGACAGGATCAGCGCCGTCGCCCCGGGGCGGCTGCTGACGTCGACCCAGCCGCCGACCGTGGCGGCGCGCTCCTGCAGCCCGCGCAAGCCGAAGCTGCGCGCCTTAGCGCGGTCGGCCCCGGTGATGCCGCGGCCGTTGTCGGCGACCTCGAGCTGCAGCACGCCGGCGCCGGTCTGCAGCTCGATCACGACGCGACCGGCCTGCGCATGTTTGCTGACGTTGGTCAGCGCCTCCTGGGCGAAGCGGTAGGCCACCAGCGGCACCCCGGCCGGCAGCGTCTGCGCGTCGTCGGCGGCGTGCAGCTGGCACTCGATGCCGGTACGGCGCTCGAAGTTCCGCGCCATCCACTGCAGCGCCGGCACCAGGCCCTCGTCGAGGATCGACGGCCGCAGGTTGTGCATCACGCGCTTGCTGGCATCGATGGCGTGCGTCAGCAGCTCGAGCCCGGCCGCGGCGCGCTGCTGCACCGGCCCCGGCTCGGCGTGGCGGCGAATCCAGTCGAGGTCGAACTTCAGCGCCGTCAGGCTGCCACCGACGTCGTCGTGGATCTCGCGGGCAATCGCCGCGCGTTCCTCGTCGATGCTCTTCTGCAGGTGCTGCGCCAGCGCGCTGAGCTGCTCCCGCGACGACTCCAGCTCGCGCTCGGACGCACTGCGCGCGCGGCGCGACTCCGCTGCCTCGATCGCGTGTTCGACCGCCGGCGCCAGCCGCGCGAGGTTGTTCTTCAGCAGGTAGTCCGAGGCCCCGCTGCGCATCGCGTCGACCGCGGTCTCCTCGCCGATCTCGCCCGACACCAGCACGAACGGCAGTTCGAGGTCCCGCTCGCGCAGCAGCCGCAGCGCCTGGATGCCAGAAAATCCCGGCAGGTTGTAGTCCGACAGCACCAGGTCCCAGGGCTCGGAGAGCGCCTCGACGTAACCGTCGCGCGTCTCGACCCGTCGGCACACCACGTCCAGGCCATCGCGCCGCAGGTGCGCGAGCGCGAGCTGGTGGTCCAGTTCGGAATCCTCCAGGTGCAGCACGCGCAGCGGATGGAACGCCATGCCCGCAGTATCGCGCAGCCGGCGCGGGCGGAAAGAAGCGCCCGGTTCACGGCCATGTTCGGGTCAAGCCTGCCCGGGGGTCTGCCGACAATCCGAGCAGGCGCTCCCTTCGCGCCGCCACCGCCGTTCCTGCACGATGCATTCCATCCTCGCCGTCGACGACAGCGCCGCCATGCGCCAGATCGTGTCGTTCACGCTGCGCAACGCCGGCTACGGCGTGGTCGAAGCGGTGGACGGCGAAGACGCGTGGCGCCAGGCCTGCACGCGCGACTTCAGCCTCGTGCTGACGGACCAGAACATGCCGCAGCTCGACGGCATCGGCCTCACGCGCCGGATGCGCGCCGACCCGCGCTTCGGCCAGGTCCCGATCCTCATCCTGACCACCGAGTCGGACGATGCGATGAAGCAAGCGGGGCGCGCCGCCGGCGCCACCGGCTGGATCGTCAAACCCTTCGACCCCGCACGGCTGGTCGACGTGGTCGGTCAGCTGATCCGCTGACCGCGCGCCGCACGACGCCGGCCACGGAGCCCACGGACACCCGAGCGATGGGCGAGATGCGCCACGAAGGCGAACCGCACTCCGCCGGCTTCGACCTCAGACCGTTCTACCAGGTCTTCTTCGACGAAGCGGGGGAGAACCTCGAGGCGATGGAGCAGCGCCTGCTGCAGCTCGACCCGGCGGCAGCCGACGAGGAGGCGTTGAACGCGATCTTCCGCTGCGCGCACTCCGTCAAGGGCGGCGCCGCGACCTTCGGCTTCGACGATGTCGCCGCGCTGACGCACGAGATGGAGACGCTGCTCGACCGGCTGCGCCGGCGCGAGCGGATGCCGACCGCGACCATGGTCGACCTGCTGCTGACCGCCGGCGACGCCCTCAAGGGCCAGCTCGCGCGCCACCAGGCCGGCGGCGCCGGCGACGTGCCGGACACGCAGGCGCTGCGTGCATCGATCCGCGCCCTCGCCGACGGCGACGTTCCCCGTCCGCTGGAAGCGCCGAGCACGGTCGTGGCGCCAGAGGCGGTCGCCCGGTCGCGCGGTGCCACGCCCGCCACCCGTGTGCTCGCGATGGTGGTCGGGCCGCTGGAGGACCTGACCGCCGTCAGTGGCCTCGTCGAGCTGTTCCAGGAGATCGGCGGCCTCGGCACCATCGAGCCGCTGGACGGCGGGCACGCGGCCGATGGCATGCGGCGTTTCAAGCTCGTCACGGGCAGCAGCGACGAAGAGCTGCTCGACCTGTTCGGCTTCCACGTTGCGCGCGAAGACGTTCGACTCGAACCGCTCGGCCCCGGCCACGGATTCTTTGCCGGCGCCCCCGGCGCGCCCGATGCGTCCTCGCACGCCACCGAATCCGCCACCGAATCCCTCACCGACCCTGCCGCGGCCCTGGCAGTCCGGGCAGGCGTCGCACCGCCGCCGGCGCGCGCCGCGACGGCTGTGGTGCCAGCCGGTGCCCCCGAGTCGAGCACGCTGCGCGTCTCGGTCGAGAAGGTCGACCAGCTGATCAACCTGGTCGGCGAACTCGTCATCACGCAGGCCATGCTCGCTCAGGCCGCCGCCGGGGTCGACAGCGTGTTGCGGCAGCAGCTCGTCGCGGGCCTGGCCGACCTGGAGCGGCACACGCGCGACCTGCGGCAATCGGTGATGTCGATCCGCATGATCCCGATGTCGGTCGTGTTCAGCCGTTTCCCGCGCATGCTGCGCGAGCTGACCACGAAGCTGGGCAAGAAGGTCGAGTTCGTGACGCGCGGCGAGGCCACGGAACTGGACAAGGGCATGGTCGAGAAGATCATCGACCCGCTGACGCACCTGGTCCGCAACAGCTGCGACCATGGCCTCGAGGAGCCTGCCGCGCGGCGGGCCGCCGGCAAGCCCGAGGCCGGCACGCTGACGCTGGCGGCCAGCCACCAGGGCGGCCAGGTCGTGATCGAGGTTCACGACGACGGTCGCGGGCTGGACCGCGGCGCCCTGCTCGCCAAGGCGCGCGAGAAGGGCCTGGCCGCGCCCGACACGCTCGCCGACAGCGAGGTCTGGAACCTGATCTTCGCGCCCGGCTTCTCGACCGCCGAGGTCGTCACCGACGTCTCCGGCCGCGGCGTCGGCCTGGACGTCGTGATGAAGAACATCACGGCCCTCGGCGGCACGGTCGAGATCGAATCGGCCGAAGGCTGGGGCATGGCCGTGCGGGTGCGGCTGCCGCTCACGCTCGCGATCATGGACGGCATGAGCGTCGCGGTCGGGTCGGAGTGCTACATCCTGCCGCTCTCGTCGGTGATCGAGTCGTTCCAGGTCCAGCCCGACACGATCCGCACCATCGGCGGCACGGGGCGCGTCGTCCGGGTGCGCGGCGAGTACATGCCGGTGGTCGCCCTCGACGAGGTCTTCGACGTGCCGCGTTTCGGCCAGCCCGGAGGTGGCGCCGTCGTGGTCGTGGTCGAGGCCGACGGCCACCGCGCCGCGCTCCTCGTCGACGAGCTGCTCGGCCAGCAGCAGGTGGTGGTGAAGAACCTCGAGGCGAACTACCGGCGCATCGCCGGCGTCTCAGGCGCGACAATCATGGGCGACGGCCACGTGGCGCTGATCCTCGACGCCGGCGCGCTGGCGCGTCGGTCGCGTCATTGACGAAGCGAACGTGCCACCCGCATCCGACCCGAGCAGCCCCCGATGACATCCTTCCTGCCCTCCCTGGCGAGCCGCGACGGCGCCGAAAGGCGGGTGGATCCGCGCAAGCCCCTGAGGGCCAACGCCGAACTTCTCGTCGGCGGCGAGCACATCGCGGTGCGCACGCTGGACATCAGCACTTCGGGCATCGGCATCTCGAC
>JBDTUO010000284.1:0-4498 GCA_040007675.1 Rubrivivax sp. | reverse complement strand
GCGATCGTCAACACCTGGAGCGACGTCAACCAGTGCCACTCGCACTTCAAGCAGCGCGTCGACGACGTCAAGCGCGGCGTGCTGCAGGCGGGCGGCTTCCCGGTCGAGTTGCCGGCGATCAGCCTGTCGGAGCCGATTGTCAAGCCGACGACGATGCTGTACCGCAACTTCCTCGCGATGGAGACCGAGGAACTGCTGCGCTCCCACCCGGTCGACGGCGCGGTCCTGATGGGCGGCTGCGACAAGACGACACCCGGACTGGTAATGGGCGCGCTCAGCATGGGCCTGCCCTTCGTCTACCTGCCGGCCGGGCCGATGCTGCGCGGCAACTGGAAGGGGCGTGTGCTCGGCTCGGGCTCGGACGGTTTCAAGTACTGGGACGAACGCCGCGCCGGTCGCCTGTCTGACGAGGGCTGGCAGGAGATCGAGGCCGGCATCGCACGCAGCCAGGGCACCTGCATGACGATGGGCACGGCGGCGACGATGATGGGCATTGCCGAGGCGGTGGGCCTGACGCTGCCCGGTGCCTCGTCGATCCCGGCGGCGGACGCGAACCACATCCGCATGAGCGCCGAGTGTGGCCGACGGGTCGTCGAAATGGTGTGGGAAGACCTGACGCCGGCACGGCTGCTGACGCGCGCGAACTTCCACAACGGCATCGTGTGCGCGATGGCGATGGGCTGCAGCACCAACGCGATCATCCACCTGATCGGCATGTCGCGCCGCGCCGGCCACGCAGTGACGCTCGACGACTTCGATGCCGCGAGCCGCAGCGTGCCGGTGATCGCGAACATCCGGCCGAGCGGCGACGCCTACCTGATGGAAGACTTCTACTACGCCGGCGGGCTGCCGGCGATGCTGGAGCGCGTGCGCGAGCACCTGGACATCGACGCGCTGACGGTCAACGGCCACACGCTGGGCGACAACATCGCCGGCGCCGAGGTGCATCAGGATGACGTCATCCGGCCGTTGGACCGCCCGATCTATGCCGAGGGGGCGCTCGCGGTGCTGCGCGGCAACCTCGCGCCCGACGGCGTCGTCATCAAGCCGAGCGCGTGCGCGCCGCGGCTGCTGCAGCACACCGGCCGCGCGCTGGTGTTCGACGACTACCCGAGCCTGAAGAAGGCGGTCGACGATCCGGACCTCGACGTCAGCGGCGATGACATCCTCGTGCTGCGTTACGCCGGCCCGATCGGTGCCGGCATGCCGGAGTGGGGCATGCTGCCGATTCCGACCAAGCTGCTCGAGCAGGGCGTGACCGACATGCTTCGGCTGTCGGACGCGCGCATGAGCGGCACCGCCTACGGCGGCTGCCTGCTGCACTGCGCGCCGGAGGCGGCGGTCGGCGGGCCGCTGGCGCTGGTGAAGACCGGTGACCGCATCACCGTCGACGTGCCGGCGCGCCGCATCCACCTCGAGGTCGATGACGCCGAACTCGGGCGTCGCCGTGCCGCCTGGTCGCCGCCCCCGCCGCGCTACGCGCGCGGTTACGGCTGGATCTTCGGCCGCCACATCCAGCAGGCCGACCAGGGCTGCGACTTCGATTTTCTCGAGACCGGCTTCGGCGCGCCGGTGCCCGAGCCCGACATCCACTGACACCGACGAGAGACCCGCGATGAACCCGAAGACCCGTGAACGACTGATGGGCGTCAGCACCGCGACGCTGTGCACGGCGCTCTTCAAGCGTGGCCTGCACCATCAGTTCGTGCAGGACGTGCGGCCGCTGAACCCGGCGTTGCCCAACATGGTCGGCCCGGCGTTCACGCTGCGCTACATGCCGGCGCGCGAGGACCTGAACCTGCTCACGGTGTTCCAGGACCGCATGCACCCGCAGCGCAAGGCGATCGAGGACTGCCCGCCAGGCGCGGTGTTCGTGATCGACAGCCGCAAGGACGCGCGTGCGGCGTCGGCCGGCGGCATCCTGGTGTCGCGGCTGATGAAGCGTGGCGTCGCCGGGGTCGTCACCGACGGCGGCTTTCGCGACAGCGCGGAGATCGCCCGGCTCAGCATTCCCGCCTACCACCAGCGCCCGAGTGCGCCCACCAACCTGACGCTGCACCAGGCGATCGATGCCGACGTGCCCATCGGCTGCGGCGACGCGCCGGTGTTCCCGCGCGACATCGTCGTCGGCGACGGCGACGGCGTGGTCATCATTCCGGCGCACCTGGCCGACGAGATCGCGGCCGAGGCGGTCGAGATGACCGCGTTCGAGGACTTCGTGCAGGAGAAGGTGCTCGAAGGGCGGTCGATCCTCGGGCTGTACCCACCGACCGACGATGCCAGCCGCACCCAGTTCGCGACCTGGCGTGCGGCGCACGGACGTTAGCGCCGGGCCACACGTTCACAGTGCGCCGGCGGTCACCGACATCGGCCCGCCTGCACCGGAGTGGCCATGACCGTTGTGCCCGACCAAGCTTCTGACCCCTGGCAACAGGGCTCGCCGTACGAGCGCTACATCGGGCGCTGGAGCCGGCTCATCGCGCCGCGCTTCATCGACTGGCTCGGCGTGCCGCCGGGGCGGCGCTGGGTCGACGTCGGCTGCGGCACCGGCGCGCTGAGTGCGGCCATCGTCGAGCGCGCGGCGCCGGCGTCGCTGACCGGTGTCGACCCCTCCGACGGTTTCCTCGCGACCGCGCGCGCGCACGTCGATCCCCCTGCGCAGTTCGTCAGCGGCAGCGCGACCGCGTTGCCGCTGCCCGACCGCAGCGCCGATGCCGTCGTCTCGGGCCTGGTGCTGAACTTCGTGCCCGACACCGCCGCGGCGCTGGCGGAGATGCAGCGCGTCGCCGGCGCGGGCGCCACCATCGCCGCCTACGTCTGGGACTACGGCGGGAGGATGCAACTGATCCGCCACTTCTGGGTTGAGGCGCTGGCGCTGGACCCAGCCGCCGCCGCACTCGACGAGGCCACGCGCTTTCCGCTCTGCCGGGCCGACGCCTTGCGGCTGGCGTTCGAGGCCAGCGGCTTGCAGGCGGTGGAGGTCGAGGCGATCGAGGTGGACACGCCGTTCGCCGACTTCGACGACTTCTGGTCACCGTTCCTCGGCGGTCAGGGGCCGGCGCCGGCTTACGTGGCCGCGCTCGACCCGGCGCGCCGCACGCGTCTGCGGGAGGCGCTGCGGGCGCGGCTGCCCGTCGCCGCCGACGGCTCGATCAGGCTCGTCGCGCGCGCGTGGGCGGTGCGTGCGCGCACCTGAAGCGAAGCAGCAGCGCCCGTATAGTGCTGGGCAGCGCCGCCCAAAGGTAGTCCATGAGCATCGAACTGAACCCGGAAGAGCGGCAGGCTGCCGTGGCGTCGATCGAGCGCTGGTTCCGGGAGCACATGGAAGAGCCGATCGGCAACGTCGCGGCGATGGGACTGCTCGGCTTCTTCGTCGACGAGGTCGGCCCCTGCCTCTACAACCGCGGGGTGGCCGACGCGCAGGAACGACTGCACCAGCGTGTCGACGAGGTCGACATCGAACTGCACGCCGAACCGTTCGGCCATTGGGCCAAGGTCGACGGCGGGCGCGGCCTGCGCCGGGGGCGGACATGAAGGAGACGTCCCGCTCGGCGCTCGCGCTGCTCGGCTGGCTTGCGCTGTGTTTCGCGGTGGCCGCGATCGGCGGCCTTGCTGCAGCGAACGCATCCGCGTTCTACGCCACCCTTACACAGCCGCCCTGGGCGCCGCCGGGGTGGCTGTTCGGGCCGGTCTGGACCGTGCTGTACGCGATGATGGCCGTCGCAGCGTGGCTTGTCTGGCGGGAGCGCGGCCGGGTGCCGGTGCGCGGGGCGCTGACGCTGTTCGTCGTCCAGCTCGCCGTCAACGGATTGTGGAGCTGGCTCTTCTTCGCATGGCGCCAGGGCGGAATCGCGCTGGCCGAGGTGCTGCTGCTGTGGGTGCTGATCAGCGCGACGGTGATCGCGTTTCGCCGCGTCCGGCCGCTCGCGGCCGCGCTGCTGCTGCCGTACCTCGCGTGGGTGACCTTTGCCAGCGTGTTGAACGCGGTGATGTGGCGCCTGAACCCGGGCCTGTTGGGCTGACCACAGCCCGTCGATTGCGTCTGGATGCAACACGCGTCGCGTGCGACAGGCGAAGCGTGCAACGCTTCGTGACAGCGGTTTCATGTCGGCTTCATCGAAGATTCACGCACGGCGTCTAGTCTTGCGGCATGCACACCGATCCCGCTCCGGACCTCGCGCCCCAGGTGACGGCGTTGCTGATGTCGGCCCCGTTGCCGCAGCGGCAGCGGCTGCTGAACGCGCTGCTGCGTCAGCTCGGCCCGCTCGCGTTGGTCAGCGTCGCTGCCGGCGCCTTTGCCGGCCTGCTGCCGAGCGACCGCTGGCGCACCGCTCAGGCCTCGCGGGAACAAGTGATGCGGCTCGACGCCACGCAGGTGCTCGCGCTCGTCGTCTGCGTCGAGCAGCGCAGCCCGGAGGCGCTGCTGCAGATGGCGCGCGGCGGTGACGACGAGCTGACGCTCGGCGGCTGAGCGGCCGACGCTGCAGCCGCAGCCGCA
>JBDTUO010000283.1:0-4511 GCA_040007675.1 Rubrivivax sp. | reverse complement strand
CTAGAGCGTGCCCTTGGTCGACGGCACGACCCCGGCACTGCGCGGGTCGACCGCCCACGCCATGCGCAGCGCGCGGGCGAAGGCCTTGAACACCGTCTCGCACTGGTGGTGCGCGTTTTCGCCCTTGAGGTTGTCGATGTGCAGCGTCGCCAGCGCGTGGTTCGCGAAGCCCTGGAAGAACTCGAACGCGAGCTGGGTGTCGAAGCCGCCGACCATGCCGGACTTGAACGGCACGTGCATGTGCAGCCCGGGCCGGCCGGAGAAGTCGATCACGACGCGCGACAGCGCCTCGTCCAGCGGCACATAGGCGTGGCCGTAGCGCGTGAGCCCTCTCTTGTCGCCGAGTGCCTGCGCCACCGCCATGCCGAGCGTGATGCCGACGTCCTCGACCGTGTGGTGGCCGTCGATGTGCAGGTCGCCCTGGGCCTCGATCTCCAGGTCCACGAGACCGTGGCGCGCGATCTGGTCGAGCATGTGGTCGAAGAATCCGATGCCGGTCGAGAGCTTCGCCTGCCCGCTGCCGTCGAGGTCGACGCGCACGCGGATCTGCGTCTCCTTGGTGTCGCGGCGGAGCTCGGCGACCCGGTGCTCAACCGCAGCAGCGGGGAAGTCGGGAGCGGCGGGGGGAGTCGTCACAGGCTGGCCTTCAGCGCGTCGATCATCTGGATGTTCTGCTCGGTCGTGCCGACCGTCAGGCGCAGGCAGTTCGCGAGCAGCGGGTGCAGCCCGGCGATGTGCTTGACGAGCACGCCGCGCGCCTTCAGGCCGTCGAAGGCGCGCTGCGAGTCGGGCACCCGCACGAGCACCATGTTGGCTTCGCTCGGGAACGCGGTGATGCCGTCGATCGCCGCCAGCGCCTCGAGCAGGCGGCCGCGCTCGGCGCGCAGGATCGCGGCCTGGCGTCCGAACTCGTACGCGTTCTCGAGCGCGAACAGCGCCGCCTCGGCGTTCAACGCGCTGACGTTGTACGGCGGGCGCACCTTGTCGATCTGTTCTATCAGCGGCGCGGCGCCGCACAGGTAGCCCAGCCGCACCCCAGCGAGGCCGAACTTGCTCAGCGTGCGAAGCACCAGCACGTGCTCATGCCGTGCCATGCGCTGCATCCAGCTGCGCGACGAAAACGGCTGGTAGGCCTCGTCGAACACCACCAGCCCCTGCTGCGCGCCGACCGCAGCGACGATCTGCTCGATGACCGCGTCGTCCCACAGGTTGGCGGTCGGGTTGTTCGGGTAGGCGATGTAGGTCAAGGCCGGCCGCTCGCGCTCGATCGCGGCCAGCATCGCCGGGCCGTCGAGCTGGAAGTCCGTGGTCAGCGGCACGCCGCAGAACTTCAGCCCGCGCAGCCGCGCGGACAGCTCGTACATCACGAAGCCGGGCAGCGGCGCCAGAATCGTCGCGCCGGGCACGAAGCAGGCGACCGACAGCAGGTCGATCAGCTCGTCCGACCCGTTGCCGAGCATCAGCGACGCGCCGACCGGCAGTTCCGCGTAGACCGACAGCGCCGCGCAAAGCAGCGCCTGCTGCTGCGGTGACGGGTAGCGGTTCAGCGGCACCCGGCCCAGCCGCTCGCCGAGCGCCGCCTGCAATTCGGGCGGCAGCTCGAACGGGTTCTCCATCGCATCGAGCTTGACCAGCCCGTCGCTCGGCTGCACCGCATAGGCGTGCATCGACACGATGTCCTGCCGGATCGTGTGGCGGATGCGGTCGGTCAAGCGCAATCGTCGTCCCTCGTCATTCTCAGTTCGGCGGCCCGGGCGTGTGCCTGCAGGCCTTCGCCGTAGGCCAATTCTGCCGCCACCGGACCGAGGACGCGGGCGCCGGCCTCGCTGACGCCGATCAGGCTGCTGCGCTTCTGAAAGTCTGTCACGCCCAGCGGCGACGAGAAGCGCGCGGTGCCGGCGGTCGGCAGCACGTGGTTCGGCCCGGCACAGTAGTCGCCCAGGCTCTCGCTCGTGAACTTGCCGAGGAAGATCGCGCCGGCGTGTCGCAGCAGTGGTTCCCAGCGCTCGGGCTCGAGCGCCGAGATCTCGAGGTGCTCGGGCGCGATGCGGTTGGCGATCTGGCACGCCTCGGCCATGTCGCGGGTGTGGATCAGCGCGCCGCGGCCTTGCAGCGACGCCCGGATCACGGCCTGCCGCGGCAGGCTCGGCAGCAGGCGCTCCATCGCCGCCTGCACGCGGTCGAGGTAGCCCGCGTCGGGGCTCAGCAGCAGGCTCTGCGCGAGCTCGTCGTGCTCGGCCTGGCTGAACAGGTCCATCGCGACCCAGTCGGGCGGCGTGCTGCCGTCGGCGAGCACCAGGATCTCGCTCGGCCCGGCGATCATGTCGATGCCGACCTGGCCGAACACGCGCCGCTTGGCCGCCGCCACGTAGGCGTTGCCGGGCCCGGTGATCTTGTCGACCCGCGGCACGCTGGCGGTGCCATAGGCCAGCGCACCGATGGCCTGCGCGCCGCCGAGCGTGAAGACCCGGTGCACACCGGCGATCGCGGCGGCCGCCAGCACCAGCGGGTTGCGCTCGGCCGGGCGGCCGTCGCGGGCCGGTGTCGGCACCACCATCACGACCTCGCCGACGCCGGCCACCCGGGCCGGAATCGCGTTCATCAGCACGCTCGACGGGTAGGCCGCCTTGCCGCCTGGGACGTAGATGCCGACGCGGTCCAGCGGTGTCACTTTCTGCCCGAGCAGGGTGCCATCGGCGTCGCGATACTGCCAGCCGCGGCCGCAGGCCTCGAGCTGGCGCAGGTGGTAATCCTCGATGCGCGCCGCGGCGGCCTGCAGCGCACTGCGCTGCGCCGGCGTGATCTGCGCCAGCGCACCGTCGAGCGCCGCCCGGTCCAGCTCGAGCTCGGCGACCGACGCGGCGACCAGGCCATCGAAGCGTGCGCTGCACTCGAGCAGCGCCGCGTCGCCACGCGCCCGCACGTCGGCCAGGATCTCGGCCACGCGGGCCTCGATCGCCGCATCGGTGGCGTCCGACCACTGCAGCATGCGCGTCAGCGCGGCGTCGAATCCGGCGTCGGCGCTGTCCAGGCGCGCCAGCGCGAGTGGCGCCGCGTCGCTCACGCGCCCACCGCCTGCGCGAACGCGCCGAGCAACGCGCGGATCGGCTCGCGCTTGAGCTTGAGCGCGGCCTGGTTGACGATCAGGCGCGAGGAGATGTCCATGATGTGCTCGACCTCGACCAGGTGGTTGGCCACGAGCGTGCTGCCGGTGGACACCAGGTCGACGATCGCGTCCGCCAGCCCGGTCAGCGGCGCCAGTTCCATCGAGCCGTAGAGCTTGATCAGGTCGACGTGCACGCCCTTGTCGGCGAAGTGCTGGCGCGCGATGCTCGTGTACTTGGTCGCGACCCGGATGCGCGAGCCCTGCCGCACCGCGCTGGCGTAGTCGAAGTCCTGCCGCACCGCGACACTCATGCGGCAGCGTGCGATGCGCAGGTCCAGCGGCTGGTACAGGCCCTGCTCGCCGTGCTCGAGCAGCACGTCCTTGCCGACGATGCCGAGGTCGGCGCCACCGTACTGCACGTAGGTCGGCACGTCGGTCGCGCGCACCAGCACGACGCGCACGTCGGCGCGCGAGGTCGCGACGATCAGCTTGCGCGACGCCTCGGGATCGTCGCGCATCTCTATCCCGGCCGCGGCCAGCAGCGGCAGCGCGTCGTCATAGACGCGGCCCTTGGACAGCGCGAGCGTGATCGTCATGGGGGTCGGAGCCGGGGCACCCATCACTCGATGCGCTCGATGTCGGCCCCGAGCGCACGCAGCTTGACCTCCATCCGGTCGTAGCCGCGGTCGAGGTGGTAGATGCGGTCGATGCGCGTCTCGCCGTCGGCCACGAGGCCGGCGATCACGAGGCTGGCCGACGCCCGCAGGTCAGTCGCCATCACGGCCGCGCCCGACAGCCGAGGCACACCCTGCACGAGCGCAGTGTGGCCGTCGATCTCGATGTGCGCACCCAGTCGCAGCAGCTCGTTGACGTGCATGAAGCGGTTCTCGAAGATCGTCTCGGAGACCTGCGCCGCACCGTCGGCGACGCAGTTCACGGCCATGAACTGCGCCTGCATGTCGGTCGGGAACGCCGGGTACTCGCTGGTCCGGAAGCTCACCGCACGCGGGCGGGCGTCGGCGCGCACGCGGATGCCGCCGTCGATGGCATCGATCGTCGCCCCCGCCTCGCGCAGCTTCTCGATCACCGCCTCGAGGTGCTCGGTGCGAGCGCCCAGCAGCCGCACGTCGCCGCCGGTGGCAGTGACCGCGCACAAGAAGGTGCCGGCCTCGATGCGGTCCGGGATCACGCGGTGTGGCCGCGCCGGCGCGTGCAGCCGCGGCACGCCCTGCACGACGATGCGGCTGCTGCCGTGGCCCTCTATCCTGGCCCCCATCGCGATCAACAGCTCGGCCAGGTCGGGGATCTCGGGCTCCTGCGCGGCGTTCTCGAGCACCGTCTCGCCGTCGGCCAGCGTGGCGGCCATCAGCAGGTTCTCGGTGCCGGTGACGGTGACCATGTCGGT
>JBDTUO010000282.1:0-4516 GCA_040007675.1 Rubrivivax sp. | reverse complement strand
CCGCCGCGCCGGCTGCCGCCCGCCCCCTCCCCCGCCGCCGCGCCGGTCACGATGTCCAGCGGCCTGCCGCCCCTGACACCGCTGTCGCTGAACCTGCCGCCGGTGCCGGGCGACCCGGCCCCGCCTGCGCGGCCGGCGTCGTCGCACGGCCAGTCCGTCGACGTAAGCGAGGCGGTACACGACCCCGAGCTGGACGAAGCAGTCATCGCGTTCGCCAACGCCGACTTCGACCAGTGCGAGGACGCGCTGACGCGGCTGACGCTGCCGGGCGCGGCCCGTGCCGATCACGCCGACACCTGGCTCGTCCTGTTCGACCTGTTCCGTGCGATCGGCCAGCAGTCGCGCTTCGAGGCGCTCGCCACCGACTACACGCACCGCTTCGGCTGGTCGCCGCCGCAGTGGTACTCACTGCCGCAGTTGGTGGCCCACGCGGTCGCCGACGAGGCGCCCCGCCGCAGCAGCGGTGGCTCGTCGTCCGACCCGGTCGGCTGGGTGGCGCCGCAGCTGCTCGACGTCGACGCGCTGGCCGGCCTGCGCTCGCAGTCGCTGCAGATGCCGCTGCCGTGGGTGTTCGACTGGAGCGCGGTGCGCAGCATCGACGCCGAGGCCGCGACCCAGCTGTCGGTGCTGTGCCGGCTGTGGGCCGGGCAGGCGCTGGAGATGCACTGGCTCGGCGGCGACCAGCTGTTCGCCGTGCTGCAGGAGGCCGCCCCGACCGGTGTGCGCGACGCTGACCCGGCGTTCTGGCTCGCGCGGCTGGACGCGCTGCGGCTGGCCAACCGGGCCGACCAGTTCGACGAGACCGCGATCGACTACTGCGTGACCTATGAGGTCTCGCCGCCGTCGTGGGAGCCGGCGCGCTGCAGCGTGCGAATCGGCGGCGGGCCGTCGCACACCACGCGCACCTCACCGCTGTCGATGTTGAGCGACGTGTCGACCACTTTCTTCGAGTCCGGCCTGCCCGACGAGCCCGCGGTCGAGGTCTCCAGCGTCGAGCTGTCGGGCCAGCTGATCGGGGACGTGTCGGACACGCTGCGGCGCCTGACTGAAAAGCTCGGCGAGTCGACCCGCGTGGCGGTCTCGTGCGCGCGGCTGATCCGGGTCGACTTCCTGGCCGCCGGCGACCTGTTGAACTGGGTCCTGGCACGCCGGGCCGAGGGCCGCAGCGTGGCGTTCGCCGACGCCCATCGCCTGATCGCGCTGTTCTTCGGCGCGATGGGCATCTCCGAGCACGCGCAGGTGCAGGTGCGCAAGGTCTGAGGGCGATGGACGTCTGGCACGGCACGACCATCCTCAGCGTGCGCCGCGGCAGCGTCGTCGCGATCGGCGGCGACGGGCAGGTGACGCTCGGCAACATCGTCGTCAAGGCGAGCGCACGCAAGGTGCGCAAGCTGCACCACGACCAGGTGCTGGCGGGCTTCGCTGGCGCCACCGCTGACGCCTTCACCCTGTTCGAGCGCTTCGAGGCCAAGCTCGAAAAACACCAGGGCCAGCTGGTGCGCGCCGCGATCGAGCTGACCAAGGACTGGCGCACCGACCGCGTGCTGCGCCGGCTCGAGGCGATGCTCGCGGTGGCCGACCGGACGGCGTCGCTGATCATCACCGGCAACGGCGATGTGCTCGAGCCCGAGCAGGGCCTGGTCGCGATCGGCTCCGGCGGCGCCTACGCGCAGGCGGCCGCCAAGGCGCTGCTCGACCACACGACGCTGGCGCCGGCCGACATCGTCAAGCGGGCCTTGATGATCGCCGGCGACCTGTGCATCTACACGAACCAGAACCACACGATCGAGACGCTGGACTGAACCCGTCCACCGGCTCCGCCGACACGGCGGGCCGCTCGCCTCGACGCCCGCACCCGAGAACACCATGTCGATGACCCCGCAGGAGATCGTCTCCGAACTCGACCGCCACATCGTCGGCCAGAAGGACGCCAAGCGTGCCGTCGCGATCGCGCTGCGCAACCGCTGGCGGCGCCAGCGCGTCGACGACAAGCTGCGCCACGAGATCACGCCGAAGAACATCCTGATGATCGGCCCGACCGGCGTCGGCAAGACCGAGATCGCGCGCCGGCTGGCGCGCCTCGCCGACGCACCGTTCGTCAAGGTCGAGGCGACCAAGTTCACCGAGGTCGGCTACGTCGGCAAGGACGTCGACAGCATCGTGCGCGACCTGGTGGAGGTCGCCGTCAAGCAGGAGCGCGAGCGCCAGATCGCGGCCAAGCGCACGCTGGCCGAGGACGCCGCGGAAGACCGCATCCTCGACCTGCTGGTGCCGCCGCCGCGCGACGCCCGGCCGCTCGGCTTCGAGCCGGCAACCGCACCGGCGCCAGCCCTGGACAACACCGCGCGCCAGGTGATGCGCAAGCGGCTGCGGGAGGGCGTGCTCGCCGACAAGGACATCGAGATCGACGTCGCCGACGCCAAGCCGGCGCTCGAGATCATGGGACCGCAGGGCATGGAGGAAATGGCCGAGCAGCTCAAGGGCCTGTTCAGCCAGCTCGGCCAGGGCCGCCGGCGCACGCGCCGCATGAAGATCGGCGACGCCCTGCCGCTGCTGGTCGAGGAAGAGGCGGGCAAGCTGGTCAACGAAGACGAGATCCGCAGCGCGGCGCTCGCCAACGCCGAAGGCAACGGCATCGTCTTCATCGACGAGATCGACAAGGTCGCCTCGCGCAGCGAGCTCAGCGGCGCCGACGTCAGCCGCCAGGGCGTGCAGCGCGACCTGCTGCCGCTGGTCGAGGGCACGACCGTGAACACCAAGTACGGCGTCGTCAAGACCGACCACATCCTGTTCATCGCCAGCGGCGCCTTCCACCTCGCCAAACCGAGCGACCTGATCCCAGAGCTGCAGGGCCGATTCCCGATCCGGGTCGAGCTCGGCCCGCTGTCGGTCGACGACTTCGAGGCGATCCTGACCAGCACGCAGGCGAGCCTGCTCAAGCAGTACCAGGCGCTGCTGGCGACCGAAGGCGTGACGCTGGTGTTCGCGGCCGATGCGGTTCGCCGCCTGGCGCAGATCGCCTACGACGTCAACGAACGCACCGAGAACATCGGCGCGCGGCGCCTGGCCACCGTGATGGAGCGGCTGCTCGACGAGATCAGCTTCGACGCCCCCAACCGCGGTGGCCAGACCCTGACGATCGACGCCTCGACCGTGGACGCCAAGCTCGGCGCACTCGCGCGCGACGAGGACCTGTCGCGCTACGTGTTGTAGTTTCAGCGACGCGGACGCAGGGCGCAGGCGCGCCGCCCTGCCCCTCCGGGACCCCCGATCGATCTGCCGTGCGCTTCGTCTGCCCGCGCCGCTACAACGCCAGCCGGTGCGATTGCATGTGCAGCAGGCCGTCGAAGATCAACGAATCGACCTGCTCGAAACGCAGATCCGTGATCGGCGCCAGCTTGACCGCCGCGCCGCCGGTCATCAGCAGCAACGGCGCCTGGCCACAGCGGTCGAGCAGCCGCCGGTGCTGGCGCTCGATCGCGCCGGCGATCGCGTTCGCACCGCCGCTCATCAGCGCGTCGCTGGTGTTGGTCGGGAAATCGACGATGTCGCCGGTCGGCACCTTCAGCCCGGCGGTGCCGAGCTCGAGCGCGCGCAGCATCATGCCGAATCCGGGCAGGATCAGCCCGCCGAGGAAGTGGCCGTCGGCATCGAGCGCGTCGACCGTCACCGCCGTGCCGACCATGACGACGAGCGCCGGCCGCGCGGCGCCGCCGCCAGCGATGGCGCGCGCGCGCGCACCGGCCAGTGCGCACCAGCGGTCGGCGCCGAGCCGGTTCGGGTGGTCGTAGTGGTTGCTGACGCCGGCCTCGTGGCGCGACGGCACGACCCAGCGCGGCGCCTGATCCCACAGCTCGAGCTGCTCCTCGACCCGCCGGCGCACCGCCTCGCCGGCGACGTCGCAGCCGAGAATGCTCGCCGGTTCGGACAGCGGCACCCAGTCGCGGTCGGCGAGTTCCTCGATCGTCTCCAGGAACACGGCCCCGTGGGCGATCACGCCGGCGCCCGGGCGCGGCGTCGCGTACAGCGCCCATTTCAGCCGCGTGTTGCCGATGTCGATCGCGAGAAAACTCATCCGCGCAGCCCTGCCCTCGTGGAGCCGGGGATGGTAACCACGCTCGCGGTGCGCGACCATCGGTGGCATCATCGACAGTTGACGTTTACGTTAACGTCAATCAGTCTGCCGACCCGACCGCCCCTCTCCGCCCAGCCCCGCCGCTGGCGCCTGCCTCCGCACGGGACCCTGCCATGACCGATCTCTCCGCCGAAGCCAAGGCGCTGGCCGACTACCGGCCCGCCCACAAGCTGCGCTTCGTCACCGCCGCCAGCCTGTTCGACGGCCACGATGCGGCGATCAACATCATGCGGCGCATCCTGCAGGGGATGGGCACGGAGGTGATCCACCTCGGCCACAACCGCTCGGTCGAGGAAGTCGTGACCGCGGCGCTGCAGGAAGACGCCCAGGGCATCGCCATCAGCTCCTACCAGGGCGGCCACGTCGAGTACTTCAAGTACA
>JBDTUO010000281.1:0-4544 GCA_040007675.1 Rubrivivax sp. | reverse complement strand
TGATGATGCGCTTGACCTCGAGGCCGGCGATGCGGCCGGCGTCCTTGGTCGCCTGGCGCTGGCTGTCGTTGAAGTAGGCCGGCACGGTGATCACCGCCTCGGTGACTTCCTCGCCGAGGTAGTCCTCCGCGGTCTTCTTCATCTTGCGCAGCACCTCGGCGCTGACCTGCGGCGGCGCGAACTTCTTGCCGCGCACCTCGACCCAGGCGTCGCCGTTGTCGGCGGCGACGATCTTGTAGGGCATCAGGTCGATGTCCTTCTGCACTTCCTTCTCGGCGAACTTGCGGCCGATCAACCGCTTCACCGCGTAGAGCGTGTTGCGTGGGTTCGTCACCGACTGACGCTTGGCGCTCGCGCCGACGAGGACCTCGCCGTCCTCCTGGTACGCGACGACCGACGGCGTGGTGCGGCCGCCCTCGCTGTTCTCGATCACGCGGGTCGAGTTGCCTTCCATCACGGACACACACGAGTTCGTGGTGCCGAGGTCGATGCCGATGATCTTGCCCATGGTCGAAGCGCTCCTGAGGGGAAACTGGATGTGTTGTCGATGAGGTGCGGCTGACGGCCGCGGTTTCAAGCCCGAGGCGTGCAGCGTGGTCGCGTCAGCGCGGCGCCGCCACCGTGACGAGCGCCGGGCGCAGCACGCGGTCGGCGATCAGGTAGCCCTTCTGCAACACGGCGGCCACGGTGTTGGCTTCCTGCTCGGACGGCACCAGGCTGATCGCCTGGTGCTGGTGCGGGTCGAAGCGAGTGCCCAGCGGCGGGTTGATCGGCACCACCTTGTGGCGCTCCAGGGCCTGCAGCAGCTGCCGCAGCGTCGCATGCACGCCCTGCAGCAACTGCTCGGGGGTCGCGTTCTCTATCGTGATGGCCGCTTCCATGCTGTCGGCCACCGGCAGCAGGCTCTCGGCGAACGCGTCGACGGCAAACTTGCGTGCCTTGCTCAGCTCCTCGTCGGCGCGCCGACGGGTGTTTTCCGCTTCCGCCTTTGCGCGCAGGTAGGCGTCGGATACCTCGGTGTGGCGCAACTCGAGCGCGGCCAGGCGCTCGGCCAGGTCACCGGACGCGTCGTCGGGTTCGCCCGGCGTGTGCAGTGCGGGGTCGCTCTCGGCGCCATCGGTGGGCGGCGGAACGGGATAGGGGTCGAAGTCGGAGGGGTTCATGGCCAGAAAGAGCAGCTAATCGCCTGCAGATGGGGCGGGCAGCCCCGTCTTCAAGAGGGCTATTCAACTGCACTACGAAGGCAGCGCCGGGCACCGACTGGGTGCCGGTGCAACAACAACGCCTGTCAAGAGGTCGAGTTCGAGCGTTCTGCCGGCGTCAACGGTCTGGTTCGTCGTCTATCGACGCGCTCCAGCGCCGCCACTCGACCTGCGTGAGCTGGATCTGCCGGCGGTCGCGCTTGGTCGGTCGGCCCTGCTCGATGGACCTGGCGGGCTCGGCGCCGAGCCGGCGCGCTTCGGCGGCGGCGAGGCGTGCGGCCAGGCTCTCCGCGGTTTCGGCGTAGAGGGTTTGCGCCAGCGGCGCCGGCCCGCGCACCGGGCTGAGCGCAATCACCACCAGCGTCCGCACCATGCCGTCGTGGCGCAAGGCGACGCGGTCGCCGGCGCGCAACTCGCGGGCCGGCTTGGCGGGCTGGTCGTTGACCCGAACGCGACCGCGGTCGACTTCCTCGGCCGCCAGCGAGCGAGTCTTGTGCAGCCGCGCCGCCCACAGCCATTTGTCCAGGCGCAGGCGGTCGACCAGCGGCAGCGTATTCACGGATGAGCGCTCACTGAGCCCTTCGTTGCAGAGGGCGGGATTATGGTCCGCGCAGGCCGTCGATCCGCGTTTCCCCCAGGGTCGCGGAACGCCGCACGAGCGCCGGGTGCGGGCAACATCGCGTCCTGAACCCCAGGAGATCCCCATGCGTCGCGACACCTTCGTCAAATCCTTCGCCGCGCTCGTGGCCGCCGGCGCGCTGCCGCTGCCGTCGCGCGCAGCGTCGAACCTCAAGATGATGATCCCGGCCAACCCGGGTGGCGGCTGGGACGGCACCGGCCGCGCGCTCGGCAAGGCCTTGCAGGACGCCGGTGTCGCCGACACCGTGACCTACGAGAACAAGGGCGGCGCGGCCGGTGCGATCGGCTTGGCGCAGTTCTTCAGTGCCAGCAAGGGCGACGCCAACGCGCTGATGGTGATGGGCGCGGTGATGCTGGGTGGCGAGATCCGCAACAAGCCGCCGGTGTCGGTGACGCAGGTGACGCCCATCGCGCGCCTGACGACCGAGTACAACGTCTTCGTGCTGCCGGCCAGTTCGGATTTCAAGACGATGGCGGACGTGGTGGCGCAGTTCAAGAAGGACCCCGGCAGCGTCAAGTGGGGCGGCGGCTCGGCCGGCTCCACCGAACACGTCGCGATCGCGATGCTGGCGCGCGAAGTGGGCGTCGATCCGACGAAGATCAACTACGTGCCCTTCCGGGGCGGCGGTGAAGCCACGGCGGCCATCCTCGGCGGCAACGTCAGCGTCGGCGGCAGCGGCTACAGCGAGTTCCAGACTTACATCGACAGCGGCAAGATGAAGGCCATAGGCATCACGTCCGAGGCGCGCCAGAAGGGCATCGCGGTGCCGACGATGAAGGAGCAGGGATTCAACGTCGTGATCGGCAACTGGCGCGGGGTCTACGGTGCCGCCGGCATCGATGAGGCGCAGCAGAAGGCGCTGGTCGACAAGGTGGTCAAGGCCACGAAGACCAAGGCCTGGGCCGAGGCGCTGGAGAAGAACAACTGGACGCCGGCGCTGCTGTCGGGCAAGTCCTTCGCCGAGTTCGTCGACAGCGATTTCGCCTCGTTGCGCGTGACGATGGTCAAGTCCGGACTGGTCTGATGACGGTGCCGTCGGCGCCCGCCGGGGCCGGCGCGCGTGGCCCGCAGCTCGCGATCGGTGCCGGCGCGCTGGTGCTGGCGCTGGTACTGGCGGTCGGCGCAACCAGCATTCCGTCGCAGGCCGGCTACGCCGGCGTCGGCCCGAACTTCCTGCCCTGGCTGGTGGCTGCGGCGCTGGCGGCGTGCGGCGTGGGTCTGCTGCTAGAGGCCCTGCGCGGAGGCTTCCGGCACCGGGCGCCGCCGTCGGGTGCGGCGCACGCTGACTGGCCGCCGGTGGCCTGGGTCGGCGCCGGCATCATCGCCAATGCGGCGCTGATCACGACGCTGGGCTTCATCCTCAGTTGCACGCTGTGCTTCATGCTCGCGGTGCGCGGCTTGCGGCAGTCCGAGGGGCGTGGCGCTGGTGGCCTGCGTCAGACGGTGCTCGACTTCGTCACCGGCTTCCTTATCGCCGCGCCGGCGTTCTGGCTCTTCACGAAGGTGCTGGCGATCAACCTGCCGGGTCTGACCACAACCGGGTGGCTGTAGCTTCGACATGGACACCTGGCAGAACCTGCTGAACGGGTTTGCGACGGCGGGCACGCCGATCAACCTGATGTGGGCCTTCATCGGCTGCGCGGTCGGCACCGCGATCGGTGTGCTGCCGGGCATCGGCCCGGCGGTGACGGTGGCGATGCTGCTGCCGATCACGGCCCAGGTGGAGCCGACCGCGTCGATGATCTTCTTCGCCGGCATCTATTACGGTGCGATGTACGGCGGCTCGACGACCTCGATCCTGCTGAACACGCCTGGCGAGACCGGCACCATGGTGACGGCGCTCGAAGGCTTCAAGATGGCCAAGCACGGGCGCGCCGGGGCGGCGCTGGCCACGTCGGCGATCGGCTCTTTCGTCGCCGGCACCCTCGCGACGCTGCTCGTCACGCTGTTCGCGCCGGTGGTGGCGCGCTACGCGGTGCTGCTCGGCCCGCCCGAATACTTCCTGATCATGCTGCTGGCGTTCACGACCGTCAGCGCGGTGCTGGGCGCGAGTGCGCTGCGCGGACTGACCGCGTTGTTCATCGGCCTGGCGATCGGTCTCATCGGCATCGACCAGATCACCGGCCAGGCGCGCTACACCGGCGGCGTACCGGAGTTGCTGGACGGCATCGAGGTCGTGCTGGTGGCAGTCGGCCTGTTCGCGGTCGGCGAATGCCTGTACGTGGCGATGTACGAGGGACGCGAGAAACCCGAAGGCAACGCACTGAACAAGGTCTACATGACGCGCGAGGAATGGCGTCGATCGTGGCCCGCCTGGCTGCGCGGTACCGCGATCGGTTTTCCGTTCGGCACGATTCCCGCCGGCGGCACCGAGATCCCGACCTTCCTGAGCTACGGCATCGAGCGCAAGCTCAGCAAACACCGGCACGAGTTCGGCAGCACCGGTGCGATCGAGGGGGTGGCCGGTCCCGAGGCCGCCAACAACGCCGCCGTCACCGGCACGCTGGTGCCGCTGCTGACGCTCGGCATCCCGACGTCGGTGACGGCGGCGATCCTGCTGTCTGCGCTGCAGAACTACGGCATCAACGCCGGCCCGCAACTGTTCCAGACCTCGTCGAGCCTGGTCTGGGCGTTGATCGCCTCGCTGTACATCGGCAACGTCATGCTGCTGGTGCTGAACCTGCCGCTGGTCGGCATGTGGG
>JBDTUO010000280.1:0-4546 GCA_040007675.1 Rubrivivax sp. | reverse complement strand
GGCCAGCGGCTCTTGCGCAAGCGCGATGTCCCTGCCGCGCGACGACCCGGCGTGCGGCTGATCATCTGCTGCGCTTCCTGCGACGGCTGCATCGGGCTTGCTGGTGGAGGACGGCGCATCTTCAGGGGTGGCCGCAGGTTGGCCGTTGATGCATGTCAACCGACCCGCCCGCGCCGCGGGAACACCCGACCGTCGCGTTCGACCTGCCCGCCCCGAACGAGATCCGGGTCGGTGGATCGCATTCGCAGGGCACCGAATGCGCAACGGCAGTCGGGTCGGCCTGCGCGGTGGCCGGGTCCGCTCCCAAGCCGAAAGCGTCTTGGACCCGAGCCGTTGCATGGGGCCCCATGAGCCAAGTGTCGCGTTGGGTTGATCCAGGTCAAGGCTCAGGACCGAAGCGGTGCGCAAGATGCCGATCGTCGGTGGTGCTGGTGGTTGGACCGCCAGCACCGACGTCAATATCGGCAATTCAACGGCGCCATGCGAATCCCGTCATGGACCACACCCCAGGGAGCAAAGGCATGCGCAAGACCAGAGTCCGTGCAGCGTGGGTGGGCGTCGCGCTCGGCCTCGCCATAGGCACGGCATCGGCAGCCGATGCCGAGACACAGGCGCAGATCGATGCGATCAAGGCCGCGATTCCGAAATTCGCGGTGCCGATGCGCGAGGTCGGCGACCGGTTCCAGGACATGTACTGGGCTGCCAAGGGCGGCAACTGGGCGCTGGCCGCATACATGTCGAAGTACATGAACGCGGCGATGAACCCGGCCAAGCTGACCAAGCCGACCGAGTACGTCGACTGGAAGGAGTTCTACGAGAAAGACTTCTCCGCGGTGAACAAGGCGATCCAGGCGAAGAGTTGGAGTGCTTTCGAGTCGACCTACACCGACGCCATGAAGGTCTGCAACCACTGCCATCAATCGATGGAGTACGGCTTCATCCGGGTAGTCAAGCAGCAGGCGCCCTCCGACCTCGGCATCGACTACAACCGCAAGTCCGAGCCCGGCGACGTGCCGAAGTAGCTCGCGGCACGGGGTACTCGAGGAGTAGGCGGCGCCCCAAAGCGCCGGGTGCCCGCCGATGTTCTGTTGCTTGGCGTGCATCGACGCCGTCGGCGCCGATGCACGGCTTGCCGAGCAGGCACGGTTGCAGATGACCGAAGCCACGCTCGCCTGCGAGTCGCTGCCGATGCCCAGCTTCGCGCACGCCGCGCGGCCAAGGGCAATGCGTCTGACGCAGATCAAGGCCGGCAGCCGTGCGCTGAGGCACCCTCGGCGGCCAGCGCAGTCGCAGCGCGTGCCTGCCCGCAAGCGGGTTCGCTCTAGCTCGCCGCTTGCGCGGCGCGCAGCCGGCAATGCCCCGCGCCCAGGACATCGACACCGTACTCGATCCAAGCTCGCACCGTGAAGCGCCCCTTGCCGCCCGCCCACACCCGCCGAGCGCTGGCCCGATGAAAGAGACCGTCGAGACGCTGCGCCGCAAGCTGCAGCAACTCAAGTCCCTGCACGCCGAGGGCTCGCTCGATGCCGCGGCCTACGCTGCGGCAAGCGTTCCGCTGGAGCGGCAACTGGTGGACCGGGTCGTCGAGGCCCCGGCGGCCGCGGTCGTGCCGCCGGCCGGCGCGGCCGGGTCCTTGCGTGCCTTGCTGCTGGTGGGCCTGGGGGCCACCGTGCTGGCGTTCGGGGCCGCGGGCTACTGGTCGACGCGCTCGCCCGGGATGGCCGGCACAGAAGCCCCTGCGGACCAGGCCGCCTCGCCGCACACTGACGAGCAGTTCGTGAAGGCGGTAGATCGGCTGGCTCAGCGCCTGAAGGAGCAGCCCGACGACGCCGATGGCTGGGCGATGCTGGCGCGCTCCTATGCCCGGCTCGGCCGGCACGCCGATGCCGCACCCGCATTCGAGAAGGCCGTCGCGCTGCGCGGCAACGACGCCAGCCTGCTGGCCGACTATGCCGACACGCTAGCCGTGCAGAACCAGCGCAGCCTCGAAGGCAGGCCGGGGCAGCTGATCGACCGGGCAATGCAGATCGAGCCGGACAATCCCAAGGCGCTTGCGCTGGCCGGCACCGCGGCCTTCAACCGCAAGGACTACGCCGTTGCGGTGCGACACTGGGAACGACTGGCACAGGTGGCGCCGCCGGACAGCCCCCTGGTCGCGCAGCTGCAGAACAGCATCGGCGAGGCGCGGTCGCTCGGTGCCCTCGGGCCGGCTCGCCCGCAGCCGCGCGGCGCGGCCCCTTCGGACGGCGTCGCGCTGGGCGCAGCCTCGGTATCGGGCAGCGTGCGGCTGTCACCCGCGCTCGCCGCGCGCGCCGCGCCCGGCGACACCGTCTTCATCTACGCGCGTGCCGCCGAAGGGCCACGCATGCCGCTGGCGATCGTGCGCGGTCAGGTGAAGGATCTGCCGCTGCAGTTCAGGCTCGACGACAGCCTGTCCATGTCCCCCGCGGCACGCCTTTCCCTGCACCCAAGGATCGTCGTCAGTGCGCGCGTCAGCAAGAGCGCGCAGGCCGCATCTGCCGCCGGGGATCTGATCGGCCAGTCGGCAGCGATCGACAACCGCGCCAACGGCGTGCTGATCGAGATCAACGAGATCGTCAGGAACTGACCAGGTTCGGCGCAAGCGGGTCCGAGGAGCCGCTGTTTGATGCATCTCAATGGCCGCACCCGCCGCGCACAGAACAATCCGACCCATTCGCACCGGCTGCCGAGGGACGCGCGCCATGCTGCAAATCAGGATTCACGGGCGTGGGGGCCAGGGTGTGGTGACGGCCGCCGAGCTGCTCTCGGTCGCGGCCTTCGCGCAGGGCCGACACGCGCAGGCGTTTCCGAGCTTCGGGTCGGAGCGCACCGGCGCGCCGGTGGTGGCGTTCTGCCGCATCGACGACGCCGAGATCCGCTTGCGCGAGCCCGTGCTGGAGCCCGATGTGCTGATCGTGCAGGACCCGACGCTGCTGCACCAGGTCGATGTCTTCCAGGGCCTGAAGCCCGAGGGTTACGTGCTGATCAACAGCAAGCGCAGCTTCGACGAGCTGGGGCTGGCCGAGATCAGCGGCCGCTTCCGCCACGATCGGCTGATCACGGTGCCGGCCACCGAGATCGCGCTCGAGTGTCTCGGCCGCCCGCTGCCCAATGCGGTGCTGCTCGGCGGCTTTGCGGCGCTGTCGGGCCTGGTCACGCTCGACGCGGTGTCGAACGCGATCCGCGGCAAGTTCAGCGGCAAGGTGGCCGAAGGCAATATCGCGGCGGCGGCCAGGGCCTTCGAGTTCGTTCGGCGCGAGATGCAGGAACTGGCCCATGTTGAAACAGATTGAGGGTTCCCGCGCGGTGGCCGAGGCGGTGGCGCTGTGCCGCCCCGATGTGATCTGCGCGTATCCGATCTCGCCGCAGACGCACATCGTCGAGGGCCTGGGCGAACTGGTGAAGGACGGCAGCCTCGCGCCGTGCGAGTTCATCAACGTCGAGAGCGAGTTCGCCGCGATGAGCGTGGCCATCGGCTCGTCGGCCACCGGCGCGCGCACCTACACCGCCACCGCCAGCCAGGGACTGCTGTTCATGTGCGAAGCGGTCTACAACGCCAGCGGCCTGGGCCTGCCGATCGTCATGACCGTCGCGAATCGCGCGATCGGCGCCCCGATCAACATCTGGAACGACCACAGCGACAGCATGAGCCAGCGCGACAGCGGCTGGATCCAGCTCTTCGCCGCGCACAACCAGGAGGCGCTGGACCTGCACATCCAGGCCTTCAAGCTGGCCGAGGAACTGTCGATGCCGGTGATGGTGTGCATGGACGGCTTCATCCTGACGCACGCCTACGAGCGCGTGGACATGCCGTCACAGGCCGATGTCGATGCCTTCCTGCCGGCTTACGAACCGCGGCAGGTGCTCGACCCGGCCGAGCCGGTGTCGATCGGCGCGATGGTCGGTCCCGAGGCCTTCATGGAGGTGCGCTACCTGGCGCACGCCAAGCAGTTGACGGCGCTGGAGCGCATTCCGCAGCTGGCGGCCGAGTTCCACGAGCGCTTCGGCCGCACCACCGGTGGCCTGGTGCGCGGCTACCGCTGCGAGGACGCCGAGACGATCGTCGTCGCCCTCGGCTCGGTCATCGGCACGCTGAAGGACACGGTGGACGAGTTGCGCAAGGACGGTCTGAAGGTCGGCGTGCTCGGCATCCACTCCTTCCGCCCGTTCCCGCTGGCCGCGGTGCGCGCGGCGCTGCAAGGCGCCAGGCGCGTCGTGGTGCTGGAAAAGAGCTTCTCGGTCGGCCTGGGCGGCGTCGTCTCCACCGACGTGCGGCTGGCGCTCTCGGGCCTGCAGCTGCGGGGCTATACCGTAGTGGCCGGGCTCGGCGGCCGCGCCATCACCAAGGCCAGCTTGGGCCGCATGCTGCGCGAGGCGATCGCCGACAAGCTGCCGCCGCTGACATTTCTGGACCTGGACTGGGGCATCGTCAACCGTCAGCTCGAGCGCGAAGCACAGGTGCGGCGCAGTGGGCCGATCGCCGAGAACCTGCTGCGCGATCTCGGCACCGTAGCCTCGAAGGTCA
>JBDTUO010000279.1:0-4560 GCA_040007675.1 Rubrivivax sp. | reverse complement strand
TCGCCCGCATCCACGCCCAGCCGCCACGGCCCAAACCCCCCCGGCGCGAGCCGGCAGCACCGCTCGCGTCGGCCACCCCGGCCACCCCGGCCGCACCGGCCGCACCGGCCGCACCGGCGCCCGACGATGGAGACCCCGCGCCATGAGCCCGCCACCTTTCGCACCGCATCGCCGCCTCGCCAGCGCGGCCGCGATGGCGATCGTCGCCTTGTTCCTCGGCATCACGTCGAGCACGGCGACCGCCGCCGAGTGGTCGCTGTGGCGCTGCGGCGCCGACGGGCGCTCGTTCAGCGACCGGCCCTGCCCGAGCGGGCAGGCGCTGGCCATCACGACGACAGCGCCATCCGCAACTGCGCTCGCCGAGGCGCACGCGGTGGCAGCACGCGAACGCGCGGCGTTGCATGCATTGGCCGCCCAGCGCCACGCGCGCGAGGCCGATGGGGTCACCGCGCCGTCGGGGTTCCGTACCACCGGCTCCGCCGCCGGGCACCCCGCCCGCGCCGCGGCGCCGCTGCCACTCGAGCGACGCCGCTTTCGCACGCGCGCGCCACGCGGCCATCACTGAGGGCCGCTCGAGACCCCGGGCGGGGTCAGTCGGTCGCGGGTTCGGTAGTGGGCACCGTCGGCTGCAGGCGCTGGAACTTCGCCTGCAACTGCTCGCGCGTCTCGATGCGCTCGGGGTTCAGCGGAATGCAGCTGACCGGGCAGACCTGCACGCACTGCGGCTCGTCGAAGTGGCCGACACATTCGGTGCAGCGGTCGGGGTCGATGACGTAGAACTCGGGCCCCATGGAGATCGCCTGGTTCGGGCACTCGGGCTCGCAGACGTCGCAGTTGATGCACTCGTCGGTGATCAGCAGTGCCATGCGCGCTCCGCGGCAGGCCGGTCGGCGCACGGGCTTGGTGGGGACGGATGACGGCGACGGGACATGGCTACTTGTGACGGATGTCGTTCAGCGCTCGGCCTGGGCGACGCGCTCCTGCAGCCGCCGCAGCACCGAAGGTGCCACGAACTTGGAGACATCACCGCCGAGGCTGGCAATCTCGCGCACGAAGGTGCCGCTGACGAACTGGAACTGATCCGACGGCGTCATGAACACGGTCTCGACCTCGGGCATCAGCTGCCGGTTCATGCCGGCCATCTGGAACTCGTACTCGAAGTCGCTGACCGCACGCAGTCCGCGCACGACGACCTTGCCGTGGTGGCCGACGACGAAGTCGCGCAGCAGCCCGCGGAACGCGATCACCTCGACGTTGCGATACGGCGAACAGACCTCGCGCGCGATCTCCAGCCGCTCGCCGAGCGAGAACATCGTGCGCTTGTGGTGGCCGGCGGCGACCGCGAGGATCATGCGGTCGAACAGCCCGGCGGCGCGCCGCATCAGGTCCTCGTGGCCCAGCGTCATCGGGTCGAAGGTGCCGGGGTAGACGGCGGTCAGCGGGGACTTGAGGCTCACGTCCGGCTCCTCGACGGGGTCGTCCATGCGCGTCAGTCTACCTGCAGCAGTTGGGCACACACCGCGCCGGCCCGCAGCCGCCGATGCTCGCGCAGCCCCGCGGGCAGCAGGTCCAGCGGCTGCGCCGCCTCCACGTAGATCCAGCCCCCGGGCACGACCAGCGGCAGCGCGAGCACCAGCGCAGCGTGCGCGGCGCCGGTGGCGTCGAACGGCGGGTCGAGCAGCACGAGCTCGAAGCCGCGTTTCGACGCCGCGCCCATCCATGCGAACGCATCACCCCGCTCGACCTGCAGCACCGCCTGCGCCTGCAGCCGTTCGCGGGCGGCGCGCAGCGCGGCGACCACCACCGGCTCGAGTTCGATCAGCCGCACCGCGCTGGCCCCCCTGGACGCCGCCTCGATTCCCAGCGCGCCGCTGCCCGCGAACGCGTCGAGCACGCGCCAGCCGCTCAGGTCCTGCCCCAGCCAGTTGAACAAGGTCTCCCGCACGCGGTCCGGCGTCGGACGCAGGCCCGGCCGCTCGGGCACCACGAGCTTGCGGCCGCGCCAGAGTCCGCCGATCACGCGCAGCTCGTGCGGTGCAGCGCGCGCGGCCGTGCCGACCTTGCCTGTTGTGCGGCGCGCGGCGGTGCTGGGGCCGCGGCTCACAGGCGCACCGGGATGCCGTCGCGCGCGAGCAGCGCCTTGGCCTGGCCGACGGTGAACGTGCCGTAGTGGAAGATGCTGGCCGCCAGCACGGCGTCGGCCCCGCCGAGGCGGATGCCGTCCGACAGGTGCTCTAGCGCGCCGACGCCGCCTGACGCGATCACCGGCACCGGCACGGCGTCGGCCACTGCACGCGTCAGCGCGAGGTCGAAACCCGACTGCGTGCCGTCGCGGTCCATGCTGGTCAGCAGGATCTCGCCGGCACCGAGCTCGGCCATGCGGCGCGCCCAGTCGACCGCGTCGAGCCCGGTGTTGCGCCGGCCGCCGTGGGTGTAGACCTCCCAGCCGCCTGCGCTCCCGCCCGCGCCGCGCGACTGACCGTCGCCCGCCTGGGCGTGCCGCCGCTTGGCATCGATCGCGACCACGATGCACTGCGCGCCGTAGCGGTCGGACGCGGCGCGGATCAGTTCGGGCTCCGCTACTGCGGCGGAATTGAAACTGACCTTGTCGGCGCCGGCGTTGAGCAACCGCCGCACGTCCGCGACGCTGCGCACGCCGCCGCCGACCGTCAGCGGGATGAAGACCTGCGACGCCACCGCCTCGATGATCGGGAGGATCAGGTCGCGGCCATCGCTGGTGGCGGTGATGTCGAGAAAGGTCAGCTCGTCGGCGCCCTGCTCGTTGTAGCGGGCCGCGATTTCCACCGGGTCGCCGGCGTCGCGCAGCTCGACAAAGTTGACGCCCTTGACGACGCGGCCACCGGTGACGTCGAGGCAGGGAATGATGCGTTTGGTCAGCATGGCGTCGATTGTCGGGGTTCCCCTGCCCCCCGGGATCGGAGGGTGCAGCGCCTTGCTCCCTCGGATGCTGACCCGCCGGCGCCCCGCCCGCACACAGGCGTCCGCCTAGCTGCCCCCGTCGCTCTCCTCGCCGAGTTGATCCGCACGCGCCTGCGCGGCCGCGAAGTCGAGCGCGCCGCTGTAGATGCTGCGGCCGCAGATCACTCCCTCGATGCCTTCGAACTCGACCGCGCACAGGCGCTCGATGTCGGCCATTCCGGCCAACCCGCCGGAGGCGATGACCGGAATCGTCAGCGCCTGCGCGAGCTTCACGGTGGCTTCGATGTTGATCCCCGTCAACATGCCGTCGCGGCCGATGTCGGTGTAGATGACCGCCTCGACGCCGTAGTCCTCGAACTTCTTCGCCAGGTCCACGACCTCGTGGCCGGTGAGCTTGCTCCAGCCGTCGGTCGCGACCTTGCCGTCGCGCGCATCGAGGCCGACCACGATGTGGCCGCCGAACGCGCTGCACGCGTCCTTCAGGAAGCCCGGGCTCTTGACCGCCGCCGTGCCGATGATGATGGTGGAGACGCCGTCGTCGAGGTAGCGCTCGATGGTGTCGAGGTCTCGGATGCCGCCGCCGAGCTGCACCGGGATGCGGTCACCGACTGCGCGCAGGATCGCCTTGACCGCCGATTCGTTGACCGGCCGGCCGGCGAAGGCGCCGTTCAGGTCGACCAGGTGCAGGCGCCGCGCACCGGCGTCGAGCCAGCGGCGCGCCATCGCGCCCGGGTCGTCGCCGAAGGTCGTCGCGGCCAGCATGTCGCCCTGCTGCAGGCGAACGCAGTGGCCGTCCTTGAGATCGATGGCGGGAATCAGCAGCATGGTGGCGACTCGGTCAGCGCGCGGGGTGGGGAGAGGAAAGGGTCAGGGCGTCCAGGTCAGGAAGTTGCGGTACAGCATGAGCCCATGCGTCGCACTCTTCTCGGGGTGGAACTGCGTCGCGAAAATGTTATCCCTCGCCATCGCGCTGGTAAAGCGGTCGCCGTAGTCGGTCTCGCCGACCGTCAGCGCCGGGTCGTCGGGTGCCGCGTGGTAGCTGTGCACGAAGTAGAAGTGCGCGCCGTCGGGCACGCCGGCCCACAGCGGGTGCGGGCGCTGGAAGACCTCGTTCCAACCCATCTGCGGCACCTTGAAGCGGCTGCCATCGGGCTGGTGCCGGCCCTCGAGGCGGAAGCGCCGCACGTGGCCGGGCAGCAGGCCGAGCCCCGGCGTGTCCTGCTCCTCGCTGTGCTGCAGCAGCATCTGCATGCCGACGCAGACGCCGAACAGCGGCTTGTGCGCCGCGGCGTCAAGCACCGCGTCGCGCAGCCCGGACGCGGCCAGCGCCTGCATGCAGTCGCGCATCGCGCCCTGCCCCGGCAGCACGACGCGGTCGGCGGCGCGCACGACGGCCGCGTCGTCGGTGACGATGACGTCGACGCGCCGGTCGGCCGCGGCGTGGCGCACTGCCTGCGCCACCGAGCGCAGGTTGCCCATGCCGTAGTCGACGACGGCGACGGTGGCGGTCATCGGATGGAGGCGTTCTCGAATGGCAGGGCTAGGGCCTGTTCACGCTACGCGACGGGCCGCGAAGGCCTGCCCGGACGGGCCAATCTAGGCACAGCGCGCAGCCCGCAC
>JBDTUO010000278.1:0-4563 GCA_040007675.1 Rubrivivax sp. | reverse complement strand
ACGCCACGCGGTGGTCGGACGCCGCAAGCGCCGCCGCACGCAGTCCTTTGCCGACGCTGCCCCGACGACAATCAGGACGCCGTCGAAACGATGGTCGAACTGCTGCGGCACTGGGGTCATGCCGCGGACGCCGCCGGCGACGGACCGACCGCGCTGACGCGGATCCAGCACTGGATGCCGGATGTCGTGCTGCTCGACATCGGCCTGCCGGGCATGTCGGGGCACGAGGTCGCGCGGCGTCTGACCGCGACGTCGCCGGCGCTGCCGCTGCTGGTGGCCTTGACCGGCTACGGGTCGCCCGCCGACCAGCAGGCCAGCCGCGACGTCGGTTTCGATGCCCACCTGACCAAACCGGTCGATCTCGACGCGCTGCAGGCGCTGCTGATGCGCCGCGCCGAGAACCCTCCCCGACGGGTCTCGACCGACGCCTCCTGAGGCGCCGCGGCGCGCGCCTGCAGAGGAACCGGTGCCTGCGGTCAGTTCGGGCCCGCAGCGCCGGGCCGGCTGCTCCCGCGCACCACCAGCCTGCAATCCAGCCGCACCCTTCGCACCACCCCCGCTGCCGCATCGATCTGTTCGAGCAGCAATTCGGCCGTGCGTTCGCCGATCGCCCGGCGCGGCGGCGCGAGCGTCGTCAACCCGGGGCCGACGTGCGTCGCCAACTCGAAGTCGCCGAAACCGATCAGCGCCATCGTGCTCGGCACCGCGATGCCGGCCGCCTGCGCGCCGAGCAGCGCGCCGCAGGCGAGGTGGTCGTTCGCGAACGCGACCGCCGACGGCCGCGGCGCCAGCGCCCTCAGAGTCGACAGCACCTCCCGGCCACCGGTGATCGGTTCGCCGTCGGGCGCCGTCACCCGCGCGACCGTGGCGCCCGCAGCCTGCGCGGCGGCGACGAAGCCGTCGCCACGTTCGCGGGCGCGCCGGTCCCCGGTGGTCGCACTGTCGACGTAGGCCAGATGCCGGTGTCCGGCCTCCAGCAGGTGCGTGGCCATCGTGCGGCCCGCGGCGCGGTGGTTGAAGCCGACCTGCGCGAAGCCAGCACCCGGGCCCGCACCGCCGCCGTGCTGGTCCCACATCTCGACGACGCGGCAGCCGCGCGCCTGCGCCTCGTGCAGCAGTGTGATCGTGCCGCGCGTGTGGTGACGCCCCGTGACGATCAGCGCGCGCGGTGCCCAGCCGAGCAGCGCGCGCACCTGGGCTTCCTCGCGCGCGATCGAGTAGCCCGATGACGCCACCAGCAGCTGCAGCCCGCCCGCCTCGAGGCGCTCCGACAGCCCCTGCAGCGTCTCGGCAAAGATCGACTGCGCCAGGTTGGGCACCAGCGCGGCGACGATGCTGCCCTGCCCGCTGGCCAGCATGCCGGCCTGCTTGTTCGGCACATAGCCGGTCGCGCTCAGCGCGGCCTGCACCAGCGCCGCGGTCGCCGGCGCGACCTGGCCCGGTGCGCGCAGGTAGCGCGAGACGGTGATCGCGGTCACGCCGGCCGCCGTCGCGACGTCGCGCAGCGTCGGTCGGCCGTGGTTGCGGCGCGCGCGGGGCGCGGAGACAGGGGTCAGCGTGGGGGTAGGTCCCGACACAGGTTTTACCCGGATGGACAGGCGCAGGGCACGCGTTATTGTTAGCGCTAACATGGCTGCACCGCATCCGGATTCACCCGCACCCGGCACCCCTGCCGAGGCCGCTCCCGAGTCCGCTGCCGGGTCCGTAGCCGAACGTTCCGCGATCGCCGTCGGCGACGCCCCCCTGCGCAGCCACCGCTGGTTCGCCGGCGAGGGCATGCGCGGCTTCGCGCACCGGCAACGCGCGCAGCAGATGGGTCTGCGGCGCGAGGACGTGCTGGGCAAGCCGTCGATCGCGATCATCAACACCTGGAGCGACCTGTCGCCTTGCCACGCCCACCTGCGCGAGCGTGCCGAGAGCGTCAAGCGCGGCGTGCTGATGGCGGGGGGTCTGCCGTTCGAGCTGCCGGCGCTGAGCCTGGGTGAGGTGATGGTCAAGCCGACCACGATGCTCTACCGCAACCTGCTCGCGATCGAGGTCGAGGAGCTGCTGCGGTCGCTGCCGGTGGACGGCGTGGTGCTGCTCGCGGGCTGCGACAAGACGACGCCGGGCACGCTGATGGGCGCCATCAGCGCCGGGCTGCCGACGATCTTCTGCGCCGCCGGCCCGATGCTGAACGACCGCCACCTGCGCCGCACCGCGGCCGGATGCGAGTCGCGCACGGTCGGTGCCGGCACCCACACGCGGCTGTTCTGGGACGAGTTGCAGGCCGGGCGGCTGTCGGCCGAGGAGTGGGTGGCGCTGGAGTCGCGCATGACGCGCAGCCCGGGCACCTGCAACACGATGGGCACCGCCAGCACGATGACGAGCCTGGTCGAGGCGCTCGGGCTGGCGCTGCCCGGTTCGACGGCGATCCCGGCGATGGACGCCGCCCACGTGCGTCACGCCACCACCTGCGGCGAACGCGCGGTGGCGCTGGTGCACGAGGGGCTCACGCCGCAGCGCCTCCTGACGCGCTCGTCGTTCCTCAACGCGGCGGTGGTGCAGATGGCGCTCGGCGGGTCGACCAACGCTGCGGTGCACCTGATCGCGCTCGCCGGCCGCGCCGGCGTCGCGCTGACGCTGGACGACCTCGACGCCGTCGGGCGCGAGGTGCCGGTGCTGGCCAACCTGTTCCCGAACGGCGACCGGTTGATGGAGGATTTTCACTACGCGGGCGGTCTGCCGGCGCTGATGAACCGCCTGCGCGACCGGCTTGATCTTGGCGCGCTGACCGTCAGCGGGCAGTCGCTCGGCGCCAACCTCGAAGGGCGCGAGAGCCTGGACGACGACGTGATCCGCCCGCTCGACCGCGCCGTCGGCGAAGGTGAGGCGTTCGCGGTGCTGCGCGGCAACCTCGCACCCGACGGCGCGGTGATGAAACCGAGCGCCGCGAGCCCGAAGTTCTTCCGCCACCGTGGCCGCGCACTCGTCTTCGATGGCCCCGATGCGATGCAGGCGGCAGTCGACGACCCGGCGCTCGACGTCGACGAGGACTCGGTGTTGGTGCTGCGCGGCGGCGGCCCGGTGGGCGCGCCCGGCATGCCCGAGTGGGGCAACCTGCCGATCCCGAAGAAGCTGCTCGAACGCGGCGTGCGGGACATGCTGCGGCTGTCCGATGCGCGCATGAGCGGCACCCACTACGGCAGCTGCGTGCTGCACATCAGCCCCGAGAGCGCCATCGGCGGCCCGCTGGCGCTGGTGCAGACGGGCGACGCCATCGAGCTCGACCTGCCGGCACGCCGCCTGACGCTGTGTGTCGACGAAGCCGAGCTGGACCGGCGCCGCGCCGTCTGGCGGGCACCGGTGTCACCCTACGTGCGGGGCTTCGTGCGCCTGTACCAGCAGACCGTGACGCAGGCGCACGCCGGCTGCGACCTCGATTTCCTGGAAGGCACGGCGCCGACGCCGGAGCCCCCCATCTTCTGAAGACGTGGCGATGAACCCGTTCCGACAACGACTGCAGGACGCCGCTGGCCAGGCGCTGCTCGGCACCTGGATCATGTCCGCCAGCCCGCTGTTGACCGAGGCGGTGAGCCACGCCGGTTTCGACTGGGCGGTGCTCGACATGGAGCACACACCGATCGACCTGTCGACGCTGGTCGGCATGCTGCAGGCGACGCTCGGCAGCACGATGCTGCCTATCGTGCGCGTGCCGTGGAACGAGGGCGTGCTGGTCAAGCGTGTGCTCGACGCCGGCGCGACGACGCTGTTGTTCCCGTTCGTGCAGGACGAGCACGAGGCGGCGCGCGCCGTGGCGTCCACCCGCTACCCGCCCGAAGGCACGCGCGGCATGGCCGGCATGAGCCGGGCGTCCCGCTTCGGCACCGCGGCTGACTACGTCAACACGGCCAACGCCGGCCAGGGGGTGATCGTGCAGCTCGAGACCCCGCAGGCGATGGCGCGGCTGGAGGCGATCGCCGCGGTGCCGGGGGTCGACGCGATCTTCATCGGCCCGGCCGACCTGTCGGCGACGATGGGGCTGCCGGGGCAGCTGCAGCACCCGAGCGTGGTCGCCGCGATGGAGCGCGCGGCCGAACGTGCGCATGCCGCCGGCAGCCGCATCGGCACCGTGATGGGCACGGTGGAACTGGTGCAGCACTACCGGTCGGCCGGCTACGACTTCGTCGGCCTGGCGTCCGACCTCGGCCTGTACATGCGCGCCGCCACCGGGGCGCTGCGCACGCTGCGCGACAGCGCGCCGCCGTCGCTGGCCGCCGGGTACTGACGTGGCCGCGGTCGAACTGCAAGGGGTGCGCAAGGCCTACGGCAACGTGGAAGTCATCCACGGCGTCGACCTCGAGGTACGGGAAGGCGAGTTCGCGGTCTTCGTCGGCCCGTCCGGCTGCGGCAAGAGCACGCTGCTGCGCATGATCGCCGGGCTCGAGGGCATCACCGACGGCGACATCCGCATCGCCGGCCGGGTGGTCAATGCGTTGCCGCCGCGCAGCCGCGACATCGCGATGGTCTTCCAGGACTACGCGCTGTACCCGCACAAGACGCTGTTCGAGAACATGGCGTTCG
>JBDTUO010000277.1:0-4563 GCA_040007675.1 Rubrivivax sp. | reverse complement strand
CTTCGGCGCGCTGGTCGGGATACAGCTCGAACATGCGGTTGAAGGTGCGCAGCAGGGTCGACTTGCCGCAGCCCGACGGACCGATGAAGGCCGTGACCTTTCGTTCCGGGATGTCGAGCCCGATGTTCTTCAGGGCCTGGTACTTGCCGTAGTAGAAGTTGAGGCCGCGCACGGCGATCTTCGACGTCTCGTCGGCGGGCAGGCTGGCGGTCGCATCCATGAGGCAGCGGTCTCTCGAGTCAGTGCTTGTTCCGGAACAGCACGCGGGCCAGGATGTTGAGCACCAGCACCCCGAGCGTGATCAGGAAGACGCCCGCCCAGGCGAGCTTCTGCCAGTTCTCGTACGGGCTCATCGCGAACTTGAAGATCGTCACCGGCAGGCTGGCCATCGGCTGGCTCAGGTCCGAGGTCCAGAACTGGTTGGACAGCGCGGTGAACAGCAGCGGCGCCGTCTCGCCGGCGATGCGTGCCAGCGCCAGCAGCACGCCGGTGACGACGCCGGCGCGCGCGGCCTTCAGCGTGATCGAAAGGATCACCTTCCATTTCGGCGTGCCCAGCGCGTAGGCGGCCTCGCGCAGCGCGTTCGGGATCAGCGTGAGCATATTCTCGGTCGTGCGGATGACGACCGGGATCACGATCAGCGCCAGCGCCAGGATGCCGGCAAAGGCCGAGAAGCCGTGCAGCGGCGCGACGACGACGGCGTAGATGAACAGGCCGATCACGATCGATGGCGCCGACAGCAGGATGTCGTTGATGAAGCGAGTCGCGCTGCCGAGTCGGGTCTTCTGGCCGTACTCGGCGAGGTACACGCCGGCCAGCACGCCGATCGGCGTGCCCAGCAGCGTGGCCAGCGTCACCATCACCGCCGAGCCGAAGATCGCGTTGGCCAGGCCACCGGTCTCGGCCTGGGGCGGCGGCGTCATCTCGGTCAGGACCGCCAGGTTCAGCCCGGACAAGCCCAGCCGTACCGTCTCGAACAGGATCCAGATCAGCCAGAACAGGCCGAACGCCATCGCCGCCAGCGCCAGGATCAGTGCCACCGCATTCAGGCGCTTGCGCCGCGCGTGCATCGCCAGCCGGCCGGCGTCGAAGGCCGGCTTCTCGCCGGCCGAAGGGATGGCACTCATGAGCGCGCCCCTTCGTTCATCTTCAGGCGCATCAACAGCAGCTTGGACAGCGTCAGCACGACGAACGTGATGAAGAACAGCACCAGGCCGAGGTAGATCAGCGAGGCTTGGTGCAGGCCCTCGCCGGCCTCGGCAAACTCGTTGGCGAGCGCCGAGGTGATGCTGTTGGCGGCCTCGAACAGCGACAGCGAGTTGAGCTGGTTGAAATTGCCGATCACGAAGGTGACCGCCATCGTCTCGCCGAGCGCCCGGCCGAGGCCGAGCATGATGCCGCCGACGACGCCGGTTTTCGTGTAAGGCAGCACGACGCGCCAGACCACCTCCCAGGTGGTCGCCCCCATCGCGTAGGCCGACTCCTTCAGCATCGGCGGCGTGACGTCGAAGACGTCGCGCATCGTCGCGGCGATGAAGGGGATCACCATGATGGCCAGGATGATGCCCGCCGACAGCAGGCCGATGCCGACCGGTGGGCCGCTGAACAGTGCGCCCAGGAACGGCACGCCGCCGAACACCGCCTGCAGCGGCGCCTGCACGTAGGTGGCCAGGATCGGACCGAAGACCAGCAGACCCCACATGCCGTAGACGATCGACGGCACGGCCGCGAGCAGTTCGATCGCGGTGCCGAGCGGGCGCTTCAGCCAGGTCGGCGACAGCTCGGTCAGGAACAGTGCGATGCCGAAGCTCACCGGCACCGCGATCAGCAGCGCGATGAAAGAGCTCATCAGCGTGCCGTAGATCATCACCAGGCCGCCGAACTTCTCCTGCACCGGATCCCAGTCCGTCGACCAAAGGAAGCCGAGGCCAAACTCCTGGATCGCCGGCCAGGCACCGAAGACGAGCGAGGCGATGATGCCCGCGAGCAGTGCCAGTGTCAGCCAGGCGGCGCCATGGGCGAGTGCGGAGAACAGCGGGTCAGCCCACGGCGCGACGGCACGGCGCGCCGGCGGTGTGCCCTGCGGTCTTGCACGCTCCATGTTCTTCGACTCGCCGTTGGGGGCGGCGGGAAGTGTAGCGGCCATGCCTTGAGTGCGCGTCACTGGGGGGACCACGACAGAACGCCGGGTGCCGCGCCACGCTGTCGTCGTGAGGCGGACACACACCCTGCGTCCGGGTGCCTGAGCTCAGGCGATCACTTCCATGCGATCGCCTTGCCGGCGCCGTCCTTCAGGTTGTCGGCCCACTGCTTGCGGACCAGCGCCTTGACGACGTCGGGCATCGGCACGTAGTCGAGGTCCGACGCCATCTGGTCGCCGTTGTCATAGGCCCAGCCGAAGAACTTCAGCGCGCTGACGGCGTTCTGCGGCTTGTCCTGGGTCTTGTGCATCAGGATGTAGGTGGCGCCGCTGATCGGCCAGGTCTTGGCACCGGGCTGTCCGGTCAGGATCTGGTAGAAGCTCTTATCCCACTGCGCACCGGCGGCGGCGGCCTTGAAATTGTCCTCCTCGGGGGCAGCGAAGTTGCCGTCCTTGTTCTTCAGCAGCACGTAGGACATCTTGTTCTGCTTGGCATAGGCGTACTCGACGTAGCCGATCGAGTTCGGCAGCCGCTGCACGAAAGCCGACACGCCCTCGTTGCCCTTGCCGCCGGCGCCGGCCGGCCAGTTGACGGCCGTGCCCTCGCCCACCTTGGCCTGCCACTCCGCGTTCACCTTGGACAGGTAGTTCGTGAAGATGAAGGTCGTGCCCGAGCCGTCGGCGCGGCGCACCGGCGCAATCGCCGCGTCCGGCAGCGGCACACCGGGATTCAGCGCAGTGAGCGCGGCGTCGTTCCACCGCGTGATCTTGCCCAGGTAAATGTCGCCCAGCACCTGGCCGGTGAGCTTGATCTGGCCCGGGGCGATGCCCTTGATGTTGACCACCGGCACGACGCCGCCGATCACGGTCGGGAACTGGATCAAGCCATCCTTCGCCAGGTCCTCATCCTTCAGCGGCATGTCGGAGGCGCCGAAGTCGACCGTCTTGGACTTGATCTGCTTGATGCCGCCGCCGGAGCCGATCGACTGGTAGTTCATGCGGGCACCGGTCGCCTTGTTGTAGGCGTCGGCCCACTTGGCGTAGATCGGGGCCGGGAACGTTGCGCCGGCGCCGGTGATGTCCTGCGCCTGGGCGGACACGGCGGCCAGCGCCAGGAGGGTCGCCACGGGGGTGGCGCGGATCAGTGAGAGCGTCATGGGACAGCCTTTCTTGGGAGGGTCAATATGACAACAGCACGGATGCTAGACAGCGTCCGTGACAGTCATGTGACGGCTGTCATGCCCTCAACGCGCGTGCACCCGCGCCGCGCTGCGCCGGCGGCTACTGCCGACGGCCGACGCTCAGGCCTGCGCCGCGCGCGCCAGCCGCTCGGCGGCCTGTTGCGCGAGCGCGGCGTCGCGCGCCTCCACCATCACCCGCAGCACCGGCTCGGTGCCGCTGGCCCGGATCAGCACGCGGCCAGCGTTGCCCAGCTCGGCCTCCACGGCAGCGCGCTCCTGCTGCAAATGCGGGTTGTGCTGCCAGCCATCGAGGCGATTCAAGCGCACGTTGATCAGGTTCTGCGGGAACAAGGCCACCGCGTCCAGCCAGTCGCTCAACGAGCGACCGGTCTCGCGCACCGCGCGCAGCACCTGCAGCGCGCTGACGATGCCGTCGCCGGTGGTGTGGCAATCGAGCGTCAGGATGTGGCCCGAGCCCTCGCCGCCGAGCTGCCAGCCGCGCGAAACCAGCTCTTCCAGCACGTAGCGGTCGCCGACGCGCGCGCGCACCAGCGGCACGTCGAGCCGCTGCAGTGCCTGCTCGACCGCCATGTTCGTCATCAGCGTGCCGACCACCCCCGGCACGGCAAGTCCACGTGCACGCCGGTGCGCCGCGATGACGTACAGCAGCTCGTCGCCGTTGTAGAGCCGCCCCGCGGCGTCGACCAGCTGCAGCCGGTCGGCATCCCCATCGAGCGCGATGCCGAAATCGGCCCCTTGCTCCGCGACCGCGGCAACCAGCGCCTGCGGTGCCGTGGCGCCGAAGCCGGCGTTGATGTTGACCCCGTCCGGCGCGCAGCCGATAGTGTGCACTTCCGCGCCCAGCTCGTGGAACACGGCCGGCGCCACCGCATAGGCCGCGCCGTGTGCGCCGTCGACGACGATGCGCAGGCCCTTCAGCGACAGCTCGGTGCCGAAGGTGCTCTTGCAGAACTCGGTGTAGCGGCCGGCGGCGTCGTCGAGCCGACGCGCACGTCCGAGGCCGGCCGAATCGACCCACTGCGGAGACTCCTGCAAAGCGGCCTCGACCGCGGCCTCCCAGTCGTCGGGCAGCTTGGCGCCCTGGTCGGAGAAGAACTTGACGCCGTTGTCGTCGAACGGGTTGTGCGAGGCGCTGATGACCACGCCCAGGTCCAGGCGCAGCGCCCGCGTCAGGTAGGCCACGCCGGGGGTCGGCAGCGGGCCCGACAGCAGCACGTCGAC
>JBDTUO010000276.1:0-4563 GCA_040007675.1 Rubrivivax sp. | reverse complement strand
GCATGAGCGCCCTTGACGTCGAACGCATGTCGCGTGTGGACACCGCCTGGCTGCGGATGGACAACGACGTCAACCTGATGATGATCGTCGGCTTCTGGCTGCTGACCCCCCGCGTCCCGCTGGACGCGCTGCGCGAGCGGCTGCAGGACAAGCTGCTCAAGTACGACCGCTTCCGCCAGAAGGCGGTGGCCGACGCCACCGGGGCGACCTGGGTCGAGGACGAGGACTTCGACATCGCCCACCACGTCGTGCCCGAGGCGCTGGACGTCGCGGCCGGGGAGACCCAGCGCCAGGCGCTGCAGCGCCTGTGCGCCCGGCTGGCGACGACGCCGCTGGACCACGCGCGCCCGCTGTGGCAGTTCCACCTGGTCGACGGCTACGAAGGCGGCAGCGCGATGGTCGTGCGCATCCACCACTGCATCGGCGACGGCATCGCGCTCACCTCGGTGGTGCTGTCGATGACCGACGGCGGCAGCGATCCGCCGCGGCGCCGCCGCGAGGCGGCACCGGCCGACGACGGCGACTGGCTCACGCAGGCGGTGCTGGCGCCGCTGACCGGCCTGACCGTCAAGGCGATCGGCCTGACCGGCGACGGCGTGGCGCGCTCGCTCGAGATGCTGGCCCATCCGCGGCAGCCGATCGCCGACACGGTGGCCGGCTCGGTGGACCTGGCGCGCATCGGCGTGCAGGCGCTCGGCGACGCTGCCGCGCTGGCGCTGATGGGCGACGACTCGCCCACGCTGCTGAAGGGCAAACCTGCCGGCCACAAGGTCGTCGCCTGGGGCGAGCCGCTGGCACTGGACGACGTCAAGGCCGTGGGCAAGGCGCTCGGCTGCTCGGTCAACGACGTGCTGCTGGCCTGTGCGGCCGGTGCCATCGGCGGCTACCTGGCCGAGCACGGCGATGACCCTGCAGGCAAGGAGATCCGCGCGATGGTGCCGGTCAACCTGCGCCCGCTGGACCAGGCCTGGAAACTGGGGAACCGATTCGGCCTGGCGCCGCTGGTGCTGCCGATCGGCATTGCCAACCCGATCGAGCGCGTGTACGCGGTGCGCCGGCGCATGAACGAGCTGAAGGGCAGCTACCAGCCGCTGCTGGCCTTCGGCATCCTGGCCGCCACGGGGCTGTTCATCAAGCCGGTGCAGGACGCCGTGCTGGGCCTGTTCTCGCGCAAGACCACCGCGGTGATGACCAACGTGCCCGGCCCGGCGCATGCCTTGAAACTGTGCGGGGCGACGCTGCGGCAGACCATGTTCTGGGTGCCGGCGTCGGGCGACGTCGGGGTGGGCGTGTCGATCCTGTCGTATGCCGGCGGCGTGCAGTTCGGGCTCATCACCGACGAGGCGCTGTGCGCCGACCCGCAGCAGATCATCGACCGCTTCGCCCCCGAGTTCGAGGCGGTGATGTGGCTGGCGCTGATGCTGCCCTGGGGCGAAGGCGCGGCCTGAGCGCGTCCGCGCCTGGGGTGGGCGGCGGAGCGGCAGCCGGGGCGCCGCTGGTGGGCGGCGCGGGCAGCTGCATCGCCAGTGCGCGCTCGCGCAGCCAGCGGTGGCCGGGGTCCGGCCCGTGCCGCCAGTGCCAGTGCATTCCAACCGGGAATGGCGCCAGCCCCAGGTCCGCCTCGACCCATTGCAGCGCGTGGCGGGCGGCAAAGCGTGCCGCCGGACGCGACGGCAGCACGACGGCCAGATCGGTCGCCTCGAGGATCGGCGGCACGACGAGGAAGTGCGGCAGCGCGAGCCGGATACGAGACTCCAGCCCGAGTTGCTGCAGCGCACGCGCCGGCTCGGTGTGGCTGCGCACGACGATGAAGTCCAGCCGCTGCAGCGCCGCGCGGTCGGTCAACGCTGCGGCCAGCGGGTGGCCACGGCGCAGCAGCACGACGTAGCGCTCGGTCAGCAGCGTGGCCTGTTCGGCGCCGGTCAACCCGGGCAGGTAGCCGAAGGCGAGGTCGAGCCGACCCTGCTCGAGGGCCGGGCCGATCGCGTCCGGGGCAAGCTGCTGCGTCTCGAGCGTCACCCCTGGCGCATGCCGCACGAGGTCGGCCATCAGCAGCGGCAGGAACTCGTCGGCACCGATGTCGCTCATGTGCAGCACGAAGCGTCGGTGGGTGCGGGAGGCATCGAACCGGTCGGCCTCCTGCAGTGCGGCGTCGATCAGCTGCAGCGCGGCCAGAACCTGTGGCGCGAGCCGTTCGGCGCGCGGCGTCGGGCGCACGCCGCCCGGCGCGCGCACGAACAGCGGGTCGTGCAGCAGCCGCCGCAGCCGGGTCAAGGCATGGCTCGCGGCGGGCTGCGACAGGCCCAGTCGTTCGGCCGCGCGGCTCACGCTGCCGGCTTGCTGCACGGCCGCAAATACATGCAGCAGGTTCAGGTCGATGTCGGAGATATTCATCAAGTGCATACTAAACACAAAGCCCACCGCATGGACGGCGCCCGCTGCGCTGCCTAGAGTCGGCGCTCCGGCCCCGTCGCGGAGCCCCCTAACGATCCACCCACGGACGAGCCGATGGAAGTCCAGTTCACCGAACAGATCGAACAGCTCAAGCTCGGCGCGGGGGAGACCTTCCACGGCGAGGGCATCCTGGCGATCACGAAGGGCCTGCTGCAGTCGGGAGTGGCCTACATCGGCGGCTACCAGGGCGCGCCGGTGTCGCACCTGCTCGACGTCATGGTGCAGGCCCGCCCCTACGTCGACACGCTCGGCGTGCACGTCGAGCCCTGTGCCAACGAGGCCTCGGCGGCGGCGATGCTCGGGGCGTCGATCCACTACCCGCTGCGCGGCTGCGTGACCTGGAAAAGCATAGTCGGCACCAACGTCGCGGCCGACGCGCTGAGCAATCTGGCGTCGCCCGGCGTGATCGGCGGCGCGTTGATCGTCGTCGGCGAGGACTACGGCGAAGGGGCCAGCGTGATCCAGGAGCGCACCCACGCCTACGCACTGAAGAGCACGCTGGCGCTGTTCGATCCGCGCCCCGACCTCGCGAACATGGTGCGCTGCGTCGAGCATGCGTTCGCGTTGTCCGAAGCCAGCAATATGCCGGCCATGCTCGAGCTGCGCATCCGCGCCTGCCACGTGCGCGGCACCTTCGAGGCCAAGGACAACGTCGCGCCGCGCTTCGGTACGCACGACCTGATCGAGGAGCCGGCCGGGTTCGACTACATGCGGCTCGCGCACCCGCCGGTGACGTTCCGGCACGAGAAGCTGAAGATCGAGCAGCGCATCCCGGCGGCGCAGGCCTACATCATCGAGCACGGGCTCAACGAGCAGTTCACCGGCGCGGGCGATGCCTTCGACGCCGTCGGCCTGATCGTGCAGGGCGGGCTGACGAACACGCTGCAGCGCGCGCTGCAGATCGTCGGGCTCGCGGATGCGTTCGGCGAGCCCGCGCTGCCGATGCTGGTGCTCAACGTCACCTGCCCGCTGGTGCCGGCGCAGATCTGCGGATTTGCCGCCGGCCGGCGCGCGCTGCTGGTGCTGGAGGAGGGCTCGCCCGAGTACATCGAGAAGGACGTGGCGCAGGCGCTGCGCCGCGCCGACCTGCAGACGGTGGTGTACGGCAAGGACGTATTGCCGCCGGCTGGTGAATACACGGTCGAGGTGATGGTGCAGGGGCTCATCGCGGTGTGCGAGCGGCAACTGCCGGGCGTCGACGTCGCGCCGGCGCGAGCGTGGCTGGCCGAGGTCGCGGCACGTCGCGCGGCGGTGGCCGAGGCCGTCGAACTGCCGGTGCGGCCGCCCGGCTTTTGCGTCGGTTGCCCGGAGCGGCCGGTGTTCAGCGCGCTGAAGCTGGCGCAGCAGCAGGTCGGGCCGGTGCACATCGCGGCCGACATCGGCTGCCACGCGTTCGGCACCTTCGCGCCGTTCAACTCGGGCCACTCGATCCTCGGCTACGGCATGAGCCTCGCGAGCCGCGCGGGGGTCAGCCCGATGATGCAGCGGCGCACGCTGGCGATCATGGGCGACGGTGGCTTCTGGCACAACGGCCTGCTGACCGGCGTTCAGGCCGCGCTGTTCAACGGCGACGATGCGGTGTTGCTGATCATGAAGAACGGCTACACCTCGGCCACCGGCACGCAGGACATCCTGAACACGCCGGACGACGAGGCCAAGGCCGAAGCCGAGCGCAACGCGACGGTGCACCAGAGCCTGGCGCACAAGAACCGGACGATAGAGAACACGCTCGAGGGCATGGGCGTCGGCTGGATGCGGGTGGTCGACAGCTACGACGTCGACGCGATGCGGCGCACCGCGCAGGACGCGCTGACGAGCGACTTCACCGGGCTGAAGGTGATCATCGCCGAGGGTGAATGCCAGCTCGAGCGCCAGCGTCGCCTGAAGCCCTTCGCGGCCGGGCGCCTGAAGCGCGGTGAACGCGTCGAGCGGGTGAAGTACGGCGTCGACGAAGACGTCTGCACCGGCGACCACGCCTGCATCCGGCTGTCGGGCTGCCCGACGCTGACCTTGAAGGACAACCCCGACCCGCTGCGCGTCGACCCGGTCGCGACCGTGATCGACGGTTGTGTCGGCTGCGGCCTGTGCGGCAGCAACGCGCACGCCGCC
>JBDTUO010000275.1:0-4601 GCA_040007675.1 Rubrivivax sp. | reverse complement strand
CGGTCGACCAGCAGGTCGACGAAGGTTTCGGCGTCCTGCCGGATCAGGATGCGCACCGGCAGGTACTGCAGCGACGGCGCGAACCACATCTCGGGCACCAGCTCGCCGGCCAGCGGCGCCATCCGGCGCGGCTTGACGTGCACCGCGTCCACCGGCCCGGCCGGGGTGTAGAGAGTCTCGACGCCCTGCACCTCGTAGACCCAGGGCTCGACGCGGCGCGGCAACGCGAGCGGCACCACGACGCGCTGGCCCGCCTGCAGCAGCGCAGGCTCGCGCGTGAAGCGCCAGGTCAGCTGCACGAACTGGCTCACCGCGTCCTGCACCCCGGGCGGACGCGGCACCGAACGCCCGCCCGGCAGCATCACGCGGGCATCGTCGAAGCGCACGACGGCGTCGCGCGAGCTGCCGAAGAACAGCCTCGTGCGCTCCTCGAAGTGCTGCGGCCGCAAGCCGTCAGCACCGACCTCGCCGACGCTGCGCATGCGGCGCGTGATCGCCGGCAGGAACGACGGACCGATCACGACATCGAGCCGCACCTCGTAGCGCTTGCCGTCGCGCAGCCACTGCACCTCGGCCTGGCCCTCGACCGAGCCGCGGTAGTTGCCGGTCAGCGCGTAGCGCAGCCGGGTCGACGGCGGCCATTCGAAGGCCGGCTCGACCGGGGTGGAGGCCGCCGGCGCAGGGCTTGCAGCACGCGCGGCGGGGCTGCCGCCAGCCTCATCCGCCACGTCCGGCACGTCCGGTACATCCGGCACCTCCGGCACGGCCGGCACCGTTGCAGCGGCGGCGGCATGCCTTTCGCCCTCCGCTTCCGGCGCCTCACTCGAAAGCGGTGCCGAAGCCGACGCTGCTGCGGCATCGGCGACCTCGATCACCGGCGGCGCCCAGCGCGGGGCGCGTGGCGAGGGCGGCAACGGCGGGGTCGGCAACGGCACATCGCTGGGCCACCACGCGGGCGGGGCGGTGGGCTGCAGCACGTGCACGAAGCGCACCGTCAGCGGGGCGGGCGGCGCCACGCCGCCGCGCGGCGGCCGGTCGGGCCAGAGCCAGGCGAGCAGCAGGTGCAGCGCCACGACGCCGACCGCCACCGCCACAGCGGCCGCCCGCGACGGCCCCGCCGGCGCGCGCCGGCCCGCCACCTCAGGCCCCGAGCCAGTGCCGACGCCGCGCGCGCGTCGCCGCGTCCGCCGCCGGATCGAGCGCGAGGGTCACCGTGCGCCATGCCGGCTGCGCCGGCGGCCGCACGCGGCAGCGCCGCACGCGTTGTTCGCGCACCAGCAAGAGCTCGAACGGCGCGCCGGCCGTCAGCCAGGCGCGCGCCTCGTCCAGGCGCCGCACACGCCAGCCGTTCACCGCGAGCAGTTCGTCGCCCGCGGCCACGCCGGCGGCTTCCGCGGCGCCGTCGCGCAGCACGTGGCGCACGTGCACGCCGCCGAGCGGGCTCTCGGCCAGCCGCAGCCCGAGCATGGCCGACAGGTCCGGCGCGGCAGTCGCGTGCAGCGCGACGCCGACGCCCGCCAACAGCGGCGCGAGCGGCAGCTCGTCGGTGCCGTGCACCCAGGCCGCCAGCTCGGGTGCGAGCGAGCGCCCGGCTTCGGCGGCGAGCGCGGCGGCGATGTCGTTCTCGTCGATCAGACCGGATGCCGCGGCGACGATGCCGCCGTTGCGGCCGAACGCGCCGCGCCACAGGCGCCGCAGCGCGCCATCGAGCGAGCCCCCGGCGGCGCGCAGCGTGAGGTCCAGGCACAGCCCCACCAGCGCGCCCTTGGCGTAGTAGCTCACGCTCGCGTTGGGCGTCTGCGCGTCGGGGCGGTACAGCCGCGTCCAGGCATCGAAACCGGCCTGCGCGATGCTGTGCCGGTGGCGCCCCGGGGTGGCCGCCACGCCATTGGCGTGGGCCGCCCATGCGCCGAGCACGGTCGCCGGGGCGGTGACACCGGTGCGCGCACACAGCAGGTCGTCGAGGTACGAGCTCACGCCCTCATGGAACCACAGCAGCCGGCTCGGCGCCTCGCGCCGCAGGTCGGGCGCGGCGAGTTCCGCGGCCACCAGCCGCTTGACGTTCCACGCATGGCAGTACTCGTGGCTGCACAGCGACAGCAGTTCGGCGTAGGCGCCTTCGGCAGGCCCGGGCGGCGTGCCGGCATGCGGCAGCGCGCGCCGCGGCACCGTGAGCGCGCAGCTGTCGCGGTGCTCGAGGCCGCTCGCAGCGCCGTCGCCGGCCAGGATCAGGAAGGCATAGCGCTGAAACGGCGGCCGGCCTCGCGCGCCGTGCCACAGGCGCACATGCCCGGTGCACAGGCGCTGCAGGTCGCGGCACAGGCGCGCGCCGTCGAGGCCCGGCCAGGCGCCCTGCACCACCACGGCATGCGGCACGCCGGCGACCTCGAACTGACCGTGCCAGAGGCCAGCGCCGAACAGCAGCGGGTGGTCGATCAGCGCCGCGTGGTCGGCGGCGGCGTAGCGCTGCCCTTTCGATGCCGAAGCGGGCGTCGCCGGCGGCAGCGTGGTCGCCACCGTCCAGCCGCGCGGCAGGCCGGCCAGCGTGAGTCGCACCGGTGCACCTGCGCGCCCTTCGGGCACCAGGAAGACGCCCGCGCCGTCGATGAAACCGTGCTCGTCGTCGAGCATCACGCCGCGCACCGAAGCATCGGCGGCGGCCAGCACCTCGTAGCGCACGACGAGCGGCGCCGTGCTGCCGTCGGTCTCCACTTCCCACGTGCACTTGTCGACCGTGCGCAGCCGGCAGGGCCGGGCACGCTGCGTGGCGGTCACGCCGTCGATGCGGCGCGCGAGTTCGCGCACGAGGTAGCTGCCCGGCACCCAGGCCGGCAGCCACAGCCGCTGGCGCCGCTCCGGCGACGGCAGCGTCAGCGTGACCGCGAGCCGCGGTGCGCGGGCGCCACCGACGTCGACCCGGTAGCGCGGGCCGGGACGGCGGTCAGGAGGGCGGTCAGGGGGGGTAGTCAGGACTTCTTCGCCGCCTCGGTCAGCAGCCGCTCGACCTCCGCCGCCGGCAGCGCGCCGGGCTTGCGGCTGCCGTCCTCGAACACGAGGCCTGGCGTGCCGTTGACGCGGTGTTTGCGGCCGAGCGCGACGTTGCGCTCGATCGCGTCCGCGTCGCAGCTGCCGACCGATTTCGGCGGCGTGACGCCGTCGAGCATCCACGCGCGCCAGGTCTTCGCGGCATCCTTCGAACACCAGATGTCGCGCGACTTGGCCGACGAGTCGGGCCCGAGGATCGGGTACAGGAAGGCGTAGATCGTGACGTCCTTGACCGTCGTCAGGTCGCGCTCGAAGCGCTTGCAGTAGCCGCAGTTCGGGTCGACGAAGACCGCCAGCCGACGCGCTCCAGTGCCCTGCTTCATGACCATCGCATCCTTCAGCGGCAAGCTGTCGAAGTCGACCGCGGTCAGCTTGTCGATGCGCGCCTCCGTCAGGTTGGCGCGCGTGCGGGTGTCGATGATCTGGCCCTGGATGACGTGGTTGCCCTGCTCGTCGGCGTACAGCAGGTCGGTGCCGATGCGGACTTCGTAGACGCCGGGAATCGCCGTCTTCGTCACCTCGTCGATCTTCGGCAGGCCGGGCAGGCGCTCGGCCAGGTTCTTGCGGATCACGGCCTCCTGGGCCGCGGCCGGCCCGGCGGCGCCGAGCAGGGCAACCAGCGTCGCCAGTGCCAGCGTGGTAAGGGCAGCAGCGGCGGAGCGGCGGGACGGGGGGTGGGACATGGAAGACCTTTGGAAGGCGCCGGGGCGCGGGGGTTCGTCGAACGGGGGGAACAAGCCGGCCGGTGCGCGGCGGAGCCCGGCCGGCGTAACGACGTCAGCCCTGGCGGGCACTGGCGCCGAGCCAACGCTTTACCGGGGGCAGGTGATTGACGAGAGTCAGCCCGCGATCGCGGAGTTCCCGCAGGATCGGCCGTTCGCTGGCAAACAGTTGCAGCAAGCCGTCGGTGACGTGAGCCATTGCACGGGTGGCGCCGGCGCGGCGCCGGGCGTAGCGGCGCAGCAGGCGTTCGTCGCCGAGCGCGCGCCAGGGCTCGCGCGCGCCGATCACCGCATCCAGCGCAGCGACATCCGCCAGCCCGAGGTTCAGCCCCTGGCCGGCGAGTGGGTGCACGACATGGGCGGCGTCGCCCAGCAGCACCCAGCCGGAACCACAGACCGGGTCTGCCAGCGCCATGGCCAGCGGCCAGGCGGCGCGCTCGCCGTCGAGCGACAGGCTGCCGGCGGCGCCGCCGGTGGCGTCCAGCAGCGCGCGCTCGAAGTCGGCCGGCGGCAGCGCCAGCAGTTCTTCGGCACGGGCGTCGGGCAGCGACCACACCAGCGCATAGCCGTGGCCGGGCTGCGGGCGGTCGAACGGCAGCAGCGCGAGCACGTCGGGGCTGCGGAACCACTGGCGCGCCAGGCCGGCATGCGGTCGGTCGGCGCGCAGCCGGGCGGCGATCGCGCGCTGACCGTAGCCGCGGGGCGTCATCGTCACGCCGAGGGCCGCGCGGCTGGCCGAGTCCCGCCCCTCGGCCAGCACGCGCAGCGCCGCCGACGGCTCGGCGCGATGTTCGCCGCCGGGAATGCCGTGCACATGGGGCGCGAAGCGCACGG
>JBDTUO010000274.1:0-4662 GCA_040007675.1 Rubrivivax sp. | reverse complement strand
GGGCCCGAGACGCTGATGATCGGCCGTGTGCTGTGGGACGAGTTCTTCGCCAACAACGACTGGCCCATGGCGTCGAGCGTCGCCGTCGTGATGATCCTGTTGATCATCGTGCCACTGGCGGTCTTCAACCGCTACCAGGCCGAGGCGCGCGAGGGCCCGCGATGACGCCGCGCCCGCTGCACGCCTGGTTCGCGCGCGGCTGGCTGGCGGCCGGCTTCGTGTTCCTGTACCTGCCGATCGTCGCGCTGATCGTCTTCTCGTTCAACGACTCGCCGGTGCCCAACAGCTGGCGCGGCTTCACGCTCAAGTGGTATGCGCAACTCGCCGACGACCGCGAAATCGGGGCCGGGTTGTGGCTGAGCCTGCAGATCGCGTTCCTTACCGCCTGCGGGGCGGTGATCATCGGCACGCTGGCGGCGTTTGCGCTCGTGCGGTTCCGCCGCTTTCGCGGCCGCACGCTGTTCTCCGGCATGGTCAGCGCGCCGCTGGTGATGCCGGAGGTGGTGGTCGGCCTGTCGTTGCTGCTGATGCTGGTCAGCGTGCAGCGCCTGTTCGGCGTGCCCGAGCGCGGGCTGATGACGATCTGGTTCGGCCACCTGCTGCTCGGCGTTGCCTACGCCACCGTGGTGATACAGGCGCGGCTGCAGGACCTGAACCCGCAACTCGAGGAGGCCGCGATGGACCTGGGCGCCCGCCCACTGCAGGTCTTCTGGCTCGTCACCTTGCCGATGATCGCGCAGTCGCTGGTCGCGGCCTGGCTGCTGACCTTCACGATCTCGCTCGACGACGTCGTCATCTCGGCCTTCCTGTCGGGCCCGGGTTCGACGACGATGCCGCTGGTGATCTTCTCGCGCGCCCGGCTCGGGTTGAACCCGAGCGTGAACGCAGTCGCGACGATCATCGTCGCCGTCGTCGCCACCGGCGTCGTGGTGGCGAGCTGGATGATCGCGCGCACCGAGCGGCGCCGCGCCCTCGAACGCGCCAGCGCCGCGCGCGCCTGATCCATGCTGACGCGAACACGGCTCGAACGCTGATGCCGACGCCCTGGCTGGCGTACGGCGCCCTCGCGGCGAGCATGGTGCTGGTCGGCAGCTACGTCGGCCTGTCGCGCCTGCTGGTGGCGGTATTTCCGGTCCTGCTGCTCGCGTGGCTTCGCTTCGGCATCGCCGCGCTCGCGATGGCGCGTTGGGTACGGCCGGTCGCCGGCGAGGCGCCCCTGTCGGTGCGCGACCGCCGCTTGCTGTTCTGGGAGAGCTTCCTCGGCAACTTCGGCTTCTCTGTCTGCATGCTGTACGGCGTCGCTGCGACGTCGGCGCTGGCCGCAGGCGTCGTGATGGCGGCCTTGCCGGCGGCGGTGGCGTTGTTGTCGCGCCTCGTCCTGGGTGAGCACATCCGCACCCGCATGGCCGTCGCGATCGCCTGTGCCGTGCTGGGCATCGGGTGGCTGGCGCTGCTGCGCAACGGCGACGCCGTCGCGGTCGGTGGACTGGACCCGGCGGCCAACGGTCCCGACGTGCCGGTGTGGGGCTACCTGCTGCTCGTGGGTGCGGTGCTCTGCGAGGCCAGCTACGTCGTCATCGGCAAACGCCTGACCGCCCAGGTGTCGCCGCGGCGCATCTCGGCGCTGATCAACCTGTGGGGGCTGGCGCTGGTGACGCCGTTCGGCCTGTGGCAGGCGCTGCGCTTCGACTTCGGCACGGTCCACGCCGGCGAATGGGGACTGCTCGTGTTCTATGCCCTCGCCGCCAGCGTCGTCTCCGTCTGGCTCTGGATGCGCGGTCTGCGCCAGGTGCCCGCGCAGGAGGCAGGCGCCTTTGCGGTGCTGCTGCCGATCAGCGCGGCGCTGGTGGGCGTGACGGTGCTCGGCGAGCCCTTCGAGCCCGGTCACGCGGTCGCCTTCTCGATTTCGCTGGCGGGTCTGGCGCTCGCGGTGTGGCCGGCGACCAGCGCCTATGGGAGGTAGCGCGCCGGGGCTGCAATACTCGGGTGGGCGATGGAACAAAAACTCCGCGCGGCGATCTGACCAAGAGTATCGCAGCGGTTCACTGGGATATTCACCTCTCGGCTGACATTGATATTCAACTGATCGTATAATTGAATGATGACAGAATCGAATCGCAAAATCACCGCACCCTCACTTCATACCACTTTGCATACCACGCTCGAAAACCTCGGCAACACGCCGGCAGGGTTCTCGGCAAGCGAGGTCACCGGCTACGGTCCGGAACAGGTGCGACGCGCCGCCGAAGCCTTGGTCGCCGCGAATCGGCTGCATCGGGCCCAAGTCAGCGCGCGTCGCGTGCGCTACTTCTCGACCACCAAGCGCTTGCAGGATTTTCTGGCGCGCAAGCCCGCGGCGTTGCCGCAGCGGCTGGCCGTCAGCCAGCGCGCAAAGGCCGGCTGGTCGACCGACGAGCCGGGTTTGATCACGGCGCAGACGAAGATTACGCGCGCGCCCGCCCCGCCGAGCGGCGTGTATCGGACCAATACCTACCTGCAGTTCTGAACGGACGGTCCGCGCAGCGGGCCGTTGGTCCGTCTGGCGGTGGCGGTGCATCTTGTCCGACCGGCCACCAGGCCATCAGGCAGGCACGCCTCGGGGTGACTGCTCCACGCGGGCGGCGGCGTCGAGGCGAGCAGCGGTAGCGCGCACGGCCACGGCCGCCGCTGATTCGTTCTTCAGCCGGTGGTCCGACCACACCTGGCGCCAGACCCGCGCGCCGGGGGTGCCGTTCCACAGCCCCATCATGTGGCGCGATATAGCGGTCCACGCGTGGCCCTGTGCGCGCTGGCGCGCCATGTAGTCGACCATCGCCGCCTCGACCGCTTCGCGTGTCGGCAGTTGCAGCGGCTCGCCGAAGAAGCGGCGGTCCCAGTCGGCGAGCGTCCACGGGTGCTGGTAGGCCTCGCGGCCGATCATCACGCCGTCGACCTCGCGCAGGCGCTCGGCGATCGCGGCGTCACCGGCGATGCCGCCGTTGGCGACGATGATCAGTTGCGGAAAATCGCGCTTGAGCCGGGCGACGACTTCGTGCCGCAGCGGCGGCAGCTCACGGTTCTGCTTCGGGCTCAGGCCCTGCAGCCACGCATTGCGGGCGTGCACGATGAAGACGGTGCAGCCGGCATCCGCGACCTGGCCGACGAAGTCGCACACGAAGGCATAGTTCTCCTCGCGATCGACGCCGATGCGGTGCTTGACCGTGACCGGGAGGTCCCCTGCATCGCGCATCGCGCGCACGCAGACGGCCACCAGCTCGGGCTCGCGCATCAGGCAGGCGCCGAAGGCGCCGCGCTGCACCCGTTCGCTCGGGCAGCCGCAGTTCAGGTTGACCTCGTCGTAGCCCCACTCGGCGGCCAGACGGGCACACGCAGCCAGGTCGGCCGGCTCGCTGCCCCCCAGCTGCAGCGCCAGCGGATGTTCGCTGGCATCGAAGGCCAGGTGGCGCGCGACGTCACCGTGCAACAGCGCGCCTGTCGTGACCATCTCGGTGTACAGGCGCGCGCGGCGCGAGATCAGGCGGTGGAACACCCGACAGTGCCGATCCGTCCAGTCCATCATCGGGGCCGTACACAATCGCCATGGGCTAAATGATTGATCTGATTGCACTACTTCTCTTCTCTTTCTCGGTCCACGCAACGGTGCGACGGACGCGTGAGGCAAACAGCCGAGCATCCCAGACCACTGGTTCCGGTGCGCTGGCAACGATGTTGCCGAAGTCGCGATGCCGTGGGTTGATGAGCACGTTCCCTTCCCTGCGTGCCACCACCGAGGGCACAACCAGCACCGCACTTCGCCGCTCGCGAATCCAGGCGTCCCCAAAGCTTCGGGCCACGCGCAGATCCGCGTGATCCCAACCCGCGGGCAGGCTGGTGTCGTCGTATCGCTCGACGGCGACCGCCTCTGCGATAGCGATCTCCACTGCCACATGCGTGCGCGGCACCCGTCCGATGCCGGCATGAGCCAGACATTCCAGCATCGCGCCCGCATAGGTGCGGCTGGCGTAGATGACTCCCATGCCCGGCGAATTCCACCGGCCGCCGACCAGCGAGGCACCCACTGAGCTGAAGGGGTCGAACCGGCCATCGGCGATGCGCCAGGCCTGCCAAGATTTCGCCGGCCCCTGTCTTCTGGCGGCCGACTTCAATCTCGGCCTGACCGGGTCCTTAGGCGGCGACGCCATGGAACAGCGACCACAGCAGATTCTCGACGCGGCGCGCTCCGAGCTCTGTCAGCGCCACCTCGATCGGCCGCCTGCCGCCCAGCATGGCGTGGCCGGTAGACAGAAATGACCGCGCGTCGTCGACGCTGTCCCACACATGTTCTGCGGTGGCGATCACGCGCGCCAGGCGCTCCACCCGCTCGCCTTCCTGCGGCTTCAGGTCCTCGCCCCTTCGGTGGAACGTGGCCGACGGGACGACCCGCTGCATCAGCGCTGCCGCATCGGGCGAGGTGCCATACACATGGCGCGCCACGGCGCCGAGTGAAGCCTTTGGCAGGCCGGCTTCGACCTCTTGATCCAGTTGCTCGATGGAAGTGACCTTGCGGCGCAGACCCAGCACCTGGGCGATCTTGCGCGGTTCGACGACGGCTGCGTACATGCGAAGCACCCCCAATTGATAGACAGCATTCTATCAGTTGATCGAAGCAGTGCTTGACTTCTG
>JBDTUO010000273.1:0-4666 GCA_040007675.1 Rubrivivax sp. | reverse complement strand
GCGCAGATCGCATCAGCCGCTGCCGGCGTCCGCCGGCACGGGCATCGCCTGCAGCACCTCGCCGAGCGTGCGCACCGCGGCGGTGATACGCTCCGGCGGGTCGGCCCCGTAGCCGATCACGAGCCCGTTGCGATCGCGCACCTGCCAGCAGCGCGACGACAAGGCCTCGCCGCCGATACCGCGCGCTCGCAGCGCGTGCACCACCTCGGTGTCGGGCCAGTCGGGCGGCAGGTGCACGCACGCATGCAGCCCGGTGTCAGTGCGCGACAGGATCGCCGCCGCGGGCAGCCAGCGCCGCACCGCCTGGCGCAGCGCGTCGCGCCGTGCGCCGATGCGCTCGCGCAGCAGCCGCAGGTGTGCGCTCAGGTGGCCGCCGTCGATGAAGCCGGCCAGCGCGAGCTGCATCGTCACCGGCGAGTGGTCGCCCAGCAGCCCGCGCGCGGCGACGAAGACGTCGACCAGCCGCGGCGGCACGACCAGGTAGGCCAGCCGCAGCGCCGGGAACAGCACGCCTTCGAAGGTGCCCATCAGCAGCACGCGGCCGGCGCGGTCGCGCGTGTGCAGCGCCGGCGGCGCCGGCCCGCGGTGCACCAGCTCGTCGTTGAAGCAGCCTTCGACGATCCAGCCACCGCGGCGCTCGGCCCATTGCAGCAGCGCGTCGCCGCGCGCGCTGCTGGTCGGCACGCCGAGCGGGTACTGCGTCAGGGGGTGCAGGTACGCGAGCACCGCGTCCGGCGCGCGCTGCTGTGCGTGTGCGACGTCGAAACCCTCGTCGTCCAACGGCACGCCGATCGCCTGCGTGTGCAGCATCTCCAGCAGCAGCGGCAGGCTCGGGTGGCCCGGGTCCTCGACCCACACCCGGTCGCCCGGCTGCAACAGCACGCGCGCGATAGTCTCGAGCGCCTGCAGCGGGCTGTTGACCACGATCACCTGCTCGGCGCTGCAGCGCACCGAGCGCGTCATTGCGAGATGGCGCGCGATCGCCTCGCGCAGCGCCGGCAGCCCCTCCGCCGGGCCATAGCCGAGGTGGTCGCGCCATTCCTCGGCCAGCGATGCGGCCACGAGACGGCGCCAGCGCTCCAGCGGAAAGTCGTCCACCGGCCAGCCGCGCGGGTGCAGCACCGGCGGATGGAAGAGCTGGCGTGGCAGCTCGAAGCGGCGCGACTGCGCCATGACCGGCGCGAAGTGCGACAGCACCCGCCGGGCGGCGTCGTTCGGGCCGCGCTCGGGCAGCGCCGGTGCGGGGGCCGGCGGCGCGGGCAAGGTGGCGGCAACGTAGCTGCCGTCGCCGACGCGGCGATGAATCCAGCCGTCGTCCTGCAGCTGCGCGAACACGTCGTCGACGACGCCGCGCGCCACGCCCCAGTCGCGTGCGAGTTGGCGTGCCGAAGGCAGCCGCGCGCCGGGCGCGAGGGCGCCGCCGCGGATGCGGCCGAGCACGGCGTGAAGCAGCTGGTTGCGGCGGCCGGAAACGCCCGCGGCGCCGTCGGCGAGCGCGGTGATGAGGGGGCCGGCGGAGCGCTTGGACAACGGCAGACCTCCCGGCGACATCGGCCATCAATGGCTGATGCTGCCTTGCCGAAGTGGCCGCGCGGGCCCGTGGCCGACGAACGGCGGCGCGGGCGGAGCCGGCTGCGGCGGGCGCCGATGGACGGCAACGCCCGTCATTGGCCCGCGGCACGGGCCCAGAATGGACCTTGCGGCTCGGCCCGTGCAGCCACCATCATGGCGGCAATGACCGCTGCCTCGCCGCCTGCCCCCGTCCCGCCCGAGCGCGCACAACTGCTGCTGTTCATCGGCGCGGAGTTGCGACCGGAGCCGGCGCTCGGGCACGCGCTCGCACGCGCCGGCTGGCGCTGCGTCTGGCTGGCGACGATTGACGCCGCGCTGGGTGCCGCCGCGCACGCCCACTTCGACGCCGTGCTGCTGCAGGCCGAAGCCGCCGGTGGCCCGCCGGCACGCCAGATCGGGCCGCTGCGGCGCGCGCTGCACTGCCCGGTGCTGGTGCGTGCCGACGAGGTCGACGAGGTCGACGAGATCCTCGCGCTCGAGTTCGGCGCCGATGCCTACCTCGCCGGTGCGATGGCGCCGCGCCGCCTGCGCGCCCACCTGCAGGCGCTGACGCGACGCGGCGGTGACGCCGAAGGGGCCGAAGGGGCCGAGGCCGCTGCGGCGAGTCCTGGCGCGCCACCGATCACGCTCGGCGCCTGGACACTCGACGTCGAACAGCAGCGCCTGTTGCAGCGCGACAGCGACAGCGACGCGCGGCCGGTCGGCCTGACCGCATTGCAGTGTGCGCTGCTGCAGTGCCTCGGCGCGCAGCTCGGTTGCGTGGTGCCGCGCGCGGTGCTCGCCGAGTGCCTCGGCCGCGGCCGCGTATTGCACGCGCGCAGCGTGGACGTCTATGTCGCGCGCCTGCGCCGCCGCCTGCGTGAGCACCGCGTCGACGGGATCGAGATCGAAGGCGTGCGCGGCCGCGGCTACGCGCTGACCCTGGTGCGCGCGCCCGCCGGCGACCCGCTGCGGCACTGGGTGGCGCGGCGCGAGTTGGGCGGCACCGTCCGCGCGTCGTCGGCGCCGCCGGGCTGAAGGGCCCCGCGCGCCCGGTGTGCCGGGCGCGCCGGCCGTCGATCACTCCGGCTTGAAGCCGGACGCCTTGATCACCGGCCCCCAGTGCTCGTAGTCGGCCTTCAGGATCGCCGCCAGGCGGTCCGGGCCGTAGCCGGTGGGCTCCAGGCCCATCTCCACCAGGCGCTTGTGGATCGCCGGGTCGGCAACGGCGGCCAGCGCCGCGCGCGACAGCCGGTCGAGCTTGTCGGGCGGCGTGCCGGCCGGCGCGAACAGCGCGTACCAGGGTTTGGCGACGAGGTCGTAGCCCGCTTCCTTGAAGGTCGGCACGTTCGGGAACGCCGGGTCGCGCACGTCGCCGGCCACCGCGAGCAGCCGCGCGCGGTCGGCCTGAACGAGCGAGCGGATGTCGGCCGCCACGGTCGACAGCGCGGCGATCTCGCCGCCGGCCAGTGCCTGCATCGCGGCCGCGGTGCCCTTGTACGGCACGTGCGTCAGCGTCAGACCGGCCGCACGACCGAACATCACGCCGAAGAAGTGCGGGATGCTGCCGGGTGCGGCCGAGCCGTAGAAACCGCGCTTGTCGACGTCGCCCTTGACCCACGCGACGTACTCGGCCAGCGTCTTCGCGGGCACCGCGCTGCCGACGCCCAGGCCGAGCTGGAAGTTCGTCAGGTGCGCAACCGGCACGAAGTCCTTGAACGGGTCGTAGCGCAGCTTGCCGGCGTACGAGTGCGGGAAGATGCCCATCGTCGCCACCGGCGTCATCAGCAGCGTCGTGCCGTCGGCGGGCGCCGCCTTCACGAGTTCGTTGGCGATGCGCCCGCCGGCACCGACCTTGTTCTCGACCACGACAGTCTGCTTCAGCGTGCCGGCCATGTGCTCGCCGATCACGCGCGTCAATGCGTCGGACGTGGCGCCGGCCGGGTAGCCGACGATCAGGTGCAGCGTGTCGGCCGTCGTCTGCGCCTGTGCCGGCAGCGCCAGGCAGACGCTGGCGACGGCGGCTGCGGCGGTGCTCATCAGCAGGTGACGGCGGCGGGGGTGCGGCGTCGGCGACAGCAGGGGGTCGAAGTTCATCGGTCTTCTCCGGGGTCGTGGTGGGAAGCGTGGAAGCGCGCCGTCGAATCTACGCTGCTGCGGTCACGGCCGCGCACTGCGGCGTTCACGGGGGTCAGAGGGCCGACTCGATGCAGGCGGCGCGCGTCGATCGCAATCTGGGCGATTCGACCCTATCGCGTGGCCTGAGCACCCCCTACGGTTCGCTCATCGCCCCACGAACCGAAGTCCACCATGCCCCGCTACCTCGTCGAACGCACCTTTTCCGTCGGGGCGGGTGCCGCCGCTGACAGCGCCGCCGCCGGGGGCTGCGACGCGGTGATCCGCGCCGATGGCTGCGAAGGCGTGACATGGGTGCAATCGTTCGTGACCCCGGACCGTCGGCGCAGCTACTGCCTCGTCGACGCTGCGTCGCCAGAGGCCATCCGCGTCGCGGCGCAGGCCACCGCGCTGCCGGTGGACCGCATCACCGAAGTGCGGGTTCTCGATCCGCACGCCCTGTCGATGCCGCCGCGGGAATTCAGGCTCCCGGGCGGCTCAACGGGCGAGAGCCGCTGATCGCGTGCATTCATCAACGGAGGTCGTATGAGGTCTGTCTGTAGGAAACGTCAAGGGGCATCGGCCGCGGCGGTCGTCGCGGCGCTCTGGCTGTCGGGCGCCCTCGGCGCGGCGCGCGCCGATGCCGTGCTGGACTGGAACGCGGCCGCCGCGGCGCTTCCGATCCCGGCGCCACCCGTCCTTGCGCGCGTCATGGCGACGATGCATGGCGCGGTGCACGATGCGATCAACTCGATCGAGCCGCACTACGAAACGTATCGCTTCCCGGTCGAGGCCCCCGCGGGCGCCTCGAAAGACGCCGCCGTGGCGGCCGCCGCGCACGGCGTCCTCGTCGCGCTCGTGCCGTCGCAGAAGGTCGCGTTGGACAGCGCACTCGCCCAGTCGCTGGCGAAGATCAGCGACGAGCGCTCGAAAGCGGACGGCGTTGTGGTCGGCAAGACCGTGGCCGAGCGCATGCTGGCCTGGCGCGCCAAGGACAACT
>JBDTUO010000272.1:0-4675 GCA_040007675.1 Rubrivivax sp. | reverse complement strand
GCCAACGACCCCTACAGCGCCCTCAAGACCACGCTGAAGGCCGAGATCAACGCCGACGCCTGGGCCACGCTGAACAGCGACACGTCGCGGGCGTTCGAGAAGCCGAAGAACGGGCGGATCGCGGTGAAGGTCATCAATCATCTGGGGGATGAAGTGATGAAGGTGTTCAGGGTGGTTTGAGAGCGCAGCGGTCGCCCAACGTGGGTTGCGGCTCACGCGTTCGCCATTGGACCATTTGTGGATCACAAACGTGATATCGTGAGCCACAAAGTCCTGAAAGACGAACGCCTGATCCGCAAGCGCCGAACAGCGCACCTTGAATGCCCGTCGAATACCACCGCGGTGCCTTCCCGCCCACCAAGCTGGACTGGGACGCACTGATTCCTCTCATCGGCCCCACGGCTGCGGCCGTCGCCCGGTACGACGGTGTGTTGGCGGCGATCCCGAACCCGACCCTGTTGCTCTCGCCGCTCACTTCGCAGGAGGCGGTGTTGTCTTCCAGCATCGAAGGCACGCACGCGACGATGGGTGAAGTTCTGAGCCTCGAAGCCGGCGCCGACGAGTTGCTGCCACAGGAGCGGCGCGGTGACATTCGCGAAGTCTTCAACTACAGGCGCGCCATGAATGAAGCGCAGCGACTCCTGCGCGATCTGCCGCTGTCGCAGCGGGTGGTGTGTGCTGCGCACCGCGTGCTCATGGAGGGCGTGCGCGGCGGTGACAAGGCGCCGGGGGAGTACCGTCGAATCCCGGTATGGATCGGCCCGGACCGGCACGATGCCAGCACGGCGCGTTACTTGCCGATCAATGCCGGTGAGCTGCCAACCGCCATGGGGGAGTGGGAGAAGTACCTGCACGCCGACGTGCCCGACAAGCTGGTGCAACTGGCCGTCATCCACGCCGAGTTCGAATCGCTGCACCCATTTCTTGACGGCAACGGGCGCGTTGGCCGCATGTTGGTGCCATTGTTCCTGTGGCAACAGCAACTTATCCGGGCTCCGCTGTTCTACGTGAGTGCCTATTTCGAGGCGAATCGTGATGCGTACTACGACGGACTACTGTCGGTCTCACGCGACCGCGACTGGACAGTTTGGTGCCGGTATTTCCTGGTGGCACTGCGGGCGCAGGCTGAAGCGAACCATGTGGTGGTGATGTCGATCATCGATCTGTATGCCAAGCTCAAACGCGATGCGGTCGAGTGGACACACTCGCAATATGCGGTGCAGGGGCTGGACTGGATGTTCGGGCGCCCGATCTTCAAGAGCACCGACTTTGTCGCGAACGCGGGTATTCCTGCGCCCACGGCCAAACGACTGCTGGCGGTCTTCAAGGCAAACGGCTTGTTCAGTGTGCTCGTCGAAGGCCGTGGGCGGCGCAACTCCGTCTTCGCGCTGAAGGAATTGCTCAACGTGGCAGAAGGCCAGGAAAAGTTCACGTGAACTTCCGCATTGCCGACACCTTCACCGACAGCCTCGCACGGCTGACCGGCGACGAGCAGAAGGCCGTGAAGACCACAGCCTTTGACCTGCAGTTGAACCCTGCGGCACCGGGACTGAGCTTCCACAAGCTCGACAAGGCCAAGGACAAGAACTTCTGGTCGGTGAGGGTCGGCAGCGACATCCGGCTCATCGTTCACCGGGCGCAGGGCAGCCTTCTGCTTTGCTACGTGGACCACCACGACAAGGCCTATGACTGGGCCGGGCGACGGCGACTGGAGACGCACCCCAAGACCGGCGCGGCCCAACTGGTCGAGATCCGCGAGACCGTGCAACAGATCGTCGTGCCGGTATACGTGCAGTCGGAACTTGCACTTGTGCCGCCCCCCGCCACGGCGCTGAAGCCGCTCTTTGCTGGCACGACGGACGACGAGTTGCTGGGCTACGGTATCCCTGCCGAATGGCTGGATGACGTGAAGCAGGCGACCGACGCCACGCTGCTGGCGCTGGCTGATCATCTGCCCGCCGAGGCGGCGGAGGCGCTGCTGGAACTGGCGACGGGCGGTAAGCCCCGCGTACCTGCTCCAGCAGCGGCGGCGAGGAACCCCTTCGACCATCCGGACGCGCAGCGCCGCTTCCGTGTGATGAGCAACGTCGACGAACTTCAAGCGGCCCTCGATTACCCCTGGGAGAAGTGGACGGTCTTTCTGCACCCCGAGCAACGCCAGTGGGTGGAGCGCGACTACACCGGGCCGGCCCGTGTGTCAGGTTCTGCGGGCACTGGCAAGACCATCGTCGCGCTGCACCGCGCGGTGCATCTGGCCCGTGCGCACCCCGCGGGCCGGGTGTTGCTGACGACCTTCTCCGATACGCTGGCGCGCGCGCTGCACACCAAGCTGAAACGCCTGGTCGGCGGCGAGCCGCGTCTTGCCGAGCGCATCGACGTTCACTCCCTGGATGCCATCGGGCTGCGCCTGTACAGGTCACATTGCGGGCCGATCACTCTGGCCACCCGTGAGGCGGTACGGCGGCTGATCAAGGAGGCATCGACGGCGGTGGGCGGCCACAAGTTGAACCTGCTGTTTCTTTTCGCCGAGTGGGACCAGGTGGTGGATGCCTGGCAGTTGGCGACGTGGGAGTGCTATCGCGATGTCAGCCGGCTCGGCCGCAAGACCCGGTTGCCCGAGGCGCAGCGCGCCGTGCTGTGGGCCATCTTCGAGCAGGTTCGGAACGGGCTGATCGCGCAGAAACTCACCACCCAAGCCGGCATGTTCACGACCTTGGCGACCGCGCTGGCATCGGGCAAACACGCACCGTTCGAGTTCGCCGTCGTGGACGAGGCGCAGGACATCAGCGTGGCCCACCTGCGTTTCCTGGCCGCGCTGGGAGCGAATCGACCCGACGCGCTCTTCTTCGCGGGCGACCTGGGCCAGCGCATCTTTCAGCAGCCGTTTTCGTGGAAATCGCTCGGCGTGGACATCCGTGGCCGGTCGCGCACGCTGCGCATCAACTACCGCACGTCGCATCAAATCCGCCAGCAGGCAGACCGATTGCTTGGCCCGCAGGTCGCCGATGTGGATGGCAACAGCGAGACCCGCAGCGACACGGTGTCAGTCTTCAATGGGCCGCCGCCCGTGATCCGCGTGCTGCGCACCGGCAGCGAAGAAGTCAAGGCCGTGGGTGAGTGGATGGCCGATCAGTCAAGGGCCGGCGTCCTGCCGCAGGAGTTTGGCGTCTTCGTACGATCAGCGGCGCAATTGGCGCGCGCCCAAGCTGCGGTCGAAGAAGCCGGGTTGCTCTTCAAGGTTCTGGATGAGCACGTCGAGACCACCACCGGGCATGTTTCGATCAGCACCATGCACCTGGCCAAGGGGCTGGAGTTCCGGGCTGTGGTGGTGATGGCCTGCGATGACGAGGTCGTCCCCTTGCAGGAGCGTATAGAAACGGTCGGGGACGACGCGGACTTGCAGGAGGTCTACGACACGGAGCGGCACCTGCTCTACGTGGCCTGCACCCGGGCGCGGGATCACCTTTTGGTCACCGCGGTCGCGCCGGCGTCCGAGTTCTTGGACGACTTCAAGCTTGGGAATCAGGGGTCGGCAGCGTAGGGCGTCGCGATGCCTGCCTGGGCTTGCCCGCGCATAGGGAGCAGGGGATGTCAAAGTTGTACACCTACAACGTCACGTGCTCGTTCACGGTTCAGTACACGTTCACCGAGAACGAGGTCGAGCAGGCAGTGGAGGGCGGCGAAGGCGACCTCGATCCCACATCCGTTGCCCTTGCGGAAATGGCCGCCGAAGTCCGCGATTGCCTTGCAGACAGGTTCGGAATCGTGGAGGTCGAGGCGTGGGCAGACTTTGATGAGTTGCTGGGCGACGAAGAGGACGATGACGCGCCTGGTTGAGCAGTCGAGAGGGAGTGGGTGGACTCCCTCGCGAACCTAGATCAACTTCGACGCCTCCGCCTCGGTCGGCAGCCGCCCCTCGGGCGTGAACTTGTCGACCGCCGCAGGCAGGTCCCGGGTCAGCCGGGACAGCAGCTCATCCCGCGACAGCCCGGTCTGCTGCTGCAGCGTCTCCAGCGCTTCGGGGCCGATCGCCTGCTCCAGCTGCGTCTGGCCGATGGATTGATTGGGGCCACTGGCAACCCAGGAGTCAGCGGCAGGACCGTGACCACTCTGCTTGAAACGGTCGATGAGCTCACCGAGGCCGCCGCTCAAGATGTTGCCCCCACTGCCGCCGCCCAGCAGCCCGCCCAGCTTCCCCAGCACGCCTCCGGCGCCATCGGCCACGTCCGTCTGGCCGGGGTCTGCCGGCGACTGTTTCAGTTTGCCGAGCATCTCGGAAATCTTGTCGCGGTTCTGATATCCAGCGACTGCAAGCAACCCCAAGAAGGCGACCAAGGACGGGCTTCCGCGACTCATATCTGACTCTCCTGAAAGTGACACCGTGCATGCCGACCTGACCTCAGCCGGCAGCATGCGTCACGGATTGTAGGGACGCGCAGGCGCTCCCAAGCGCAAGGCCACAGTCTCCCCGCGGCGAACCGGCAGCTGCCCGAGCGACACGTCGGCCGCAGCGTCACGCGACCAGCACGATCGGCTCGAGCGCGTCGCCCTGCGGCAGGATGCGGCCGATGACCGCCGTGTGCACATAACCGGCGGCGCGCAGTTCGGCGACGCAGCCCTCGGCCTGGTCGGCCGGCACGCTGGCCAGCAGGCCGCCGGCGGTCTGCGGGTCGAA
>JBDTUO010000271.1:0-4693 GCA_040007675.1 Rubrivivax sp. | reverse complement strand
GGCCCGGGGGACATGGAGTGGGAGGGTGCCCGCTGCCCTTGGCTCGCTCGGTTGTAGAACGTCGCATCGCTGATGCCCATCTTGCGACAGACCTCGGCCACAGTGATGCCCAGCTCGGCTTGCTTGAGCGCGTACGCAATCTGATCATCGGTGAACTTGCTCTTCCTCACGGCATGTGCTCCTGCCCCTGCTCGGGGCACCAATCATGCCGGTCGTTCTGTTACCGAACGGTTCGGAAAGGTGGGACAGGGTCAGGCGCGCGCTGCGCATCAGCGCGATGCTGCAGCCCGCGCAGACGACGCGGCGCCGACCTACGCCTGCAGATCCATCTCGAGGTGAACGAAATCGCCTCGGTAGGTGACTTCGCCGAGGTAGATCACCCGGCGCCCCTGCCCGGTGAACACGCGGCGCACCTCGGCGACCGGTGCGTTGACCGGGATGCCGAGATGGTGCGCCACCTCCAGGTCGGCGGTCGAAATGGTCAGCACCTGGCGCGCACTGACGATCTCCACCGAGCGCATTGCGGTCAGGACAGGGATCACCGTCTCAGCGCGGAACCGTTTGGGATTGCGGGCGAAGATGACCGCATCGAGATAGATGTCGATGACGCAGTACGGCCTGCCCTGGTGCGAATGGATGCGCCGCATGTACACGTAGCGTTCGGCGGCGATGCCGTCGGTTCCACCGAGCAGCGGGCTGCGCGTCGACTCGTCGATGTTCAGTATCGTCGGCTGGGTGTCGCGATAGACGTCCGCCAGGTTGCGCAGCGAGGTTTCCACCTTGAGCCAGCGGTCGCGCTGGGGTGCGGCCGTCACGAAGGTGCCGCGCCCGCGCTGGGGCGACACCAACCCGTCGCGGCTCAGGCGCTCGATCGCCTGGCGAACCGTGACCCGCGCGACCTGAAACTCCGCGACGAGGCGTTCCAGCGAGGGCAGTTTTTCACCCTGTTTCCACACGCCCTTGTTGATCCGTTGACGGAACAGTTCGGCCAGCTGTACATACAGCGGCACCTGCGCGTTGTCGAGGATCATGCGCGGCGCGTGCCGGACCGCTGCGCGTCTTCGAGCAACAGCGCCGCGCCCTTCTCGCCGATCATGATCGCGGCGGCGTTGGTGTTGGTCGAGACGATGCGCGGCATCACCGACGCGTCGATGACCCGCAGTGCATCGACGCCACGCACACGCAGTCGCGCGTCGACCACCGAGCGCGCATCGCCACCCATGCGACAGGTGCTGGTGGGGTGGAACACCGTGCCCCCCTTGGCGCGCGCAAAGGCTTCGAGCGCCGCCGGCGTCACGACGCCGGTTCCCGGCAGGTGTTCTTCGCCGGTGACGAGGTCACGAAAGGCCGGCTGGGCGTAGATCTCGCGCAGCATGCGCAGGCCGGCGACGAGCACCTTCGCATCGAGCGGATCGCTGAGATAGCCGGCACGGATGGCCGGTGCCACCAACGGATCGGCGCTGGCGATGGCCACGGTGCCGGTCGATTCGGGCCGGCATTGCGCGGCCGACGCCGAGAAACCCGAGAAGCGGTGCAGGGCATCGCCGGGTTTGTCGACCGAGAGGGGCATCACGTTGAACAGCACGTCGGCGCGGCCGTTCTGCGCGTGTTCGGTGGCGACCAGACCGCCCACTTGGCCGGCGCCCACTGTCAACGGCCCGCGCTGACCGAACAGCCACTGCGCCCCCATCTGCGCCAGTTTCAGCGGGTTGCGCACGTCGTCGTTGAGCGAGCGCCTCTGCTTCAGCTTGACGATGACGCGCGCCTGGTAGTGGTCCTGCAGATTTGCGCCGACCTCCGGCGCATCGACCACGACGCCGATGCGATGCTGCTGCAGCAGCGTGGCAGGGCCCACGCCCGACAGCTGCAGCAACTGCGGTGACTGCAGCGCACCCGCGGCCAGCACGACCTCTCGATCCGCCTGGGCGCGCTGGCATTGACCGTCGCTCACCCACTCGACGCCGGTCGCACGGCCACGCTCGATGAGCACGCGCGTGACGTGTGCTCCGGTCAGAACGACGAGGTTCGAGCGCTGGCGTGCCGGCGCCAGGAACGCCGTGGCGGCGTCGCATCGCCAATGGCCGCGCAGGGTGAGCTGGTAGCGGCCCAGGCCGTCGGACTCGGCGGCGTTGAAGTCCGCGGTCAGCGGGTGGCCGGCCTGCGCACCGGCAGCCAGCCACGCGTTGCAGTACGGATGATCGTTGCGCAGGTCGCTGACGCCCAGTTCGCCCTGCGCGCCGTGGTACTCGCTGGCACCGCCCTCGTAGGACTCGGATCGCTTGAACACCGGCAACAGGTCGCGGTAGCCCCAGCCGCTTGCACCGTGCTTGCCGGCCCAGTCGTCGAAGTCGGCCGGCTGGCCGCGGATGTAGAGCAGGCCGTTGATGACGCTCGAACCCCCGAGCGCCTTGCCACGCGGCCAGGTCACCTGCCGGTTGCCGGTTTCGGGCTCCGGTTGCAGCGGAAACTGCCAGGTGAAGCGCGGGTCGTAGATCGACCGGAAGTAGCCCACCGGAAGGCGCAGCCAGAAGTGCCGCGCCCAGCGCCCGGCTTCCATCAGGAGCACGCGACAACGGGCATCCGCGCTCAGCCGGTTGGCCAGCACGCACCCGGCCGAGCCGCCGCCGACGACGATGTAGTCGAAGCCGGCAGCGTTGGACATGCCGGCCTGAATCAGCCCTTCGTGGCCTGCAGGAAGAGCTGCGGGTCGAAGTACGTCGACGCCGACACCGGACTGGCGATGTTGCCGGCGGTGACGAAGAAATCCGTCACCTGCTGCAGCCACTTGGTGGCCGTGCCGTCGGCATACAGCTTGCGCCATTCGGCCGTGGTGTAGTACTTGGAAAACTTCATCGACGCCTTGAAGTCGTCCAGCGGCACCTGCGGGTAGCGGGACTTCTGCAGGGTCGCGGCCGCGGCGTCGAAGTCGCCGAGCATCGCGTCGTTCACCTCCGACCACGCGGTGATCAGCTTGCCGAGCACCGGCTTGTTGGCGTCGAAGTAGTCATTGCGCGCTGCCCAGCCGCCCATGATCGCGGCTTCCGGGAAGAACGCCGAGGCATCGACGATCTTGCGCGCGTTGGGCACCTTCTCCTTCACGGTCACGTCGAACGGCACCCACAGCGCGACGGCGGGCACGGCGCCGGACACGAAGGAGGTCACCGCCTCGGCCATGCGCTGGTTGACGATCTGCACGTCCTTCGCCGGATCGAGCTGGGCCGAGCGCAGCGCACGGTCCAGGAACACGTGCGCCGTCGTTCCCGTGGTGGTCGAGATCTTCTTGCCCTTCAGATCGGCCAGCGACTTGATGGAATCGTCGCGCACCCAGAGCTGCGCCGTGGCGTACTCGATGTTGTTGAGCAGGAACACCTTGCCCTGCCCGCGCGCGGGAAAGTTCGACACCACCGCGCCCGTCGACAGCACGTCCAGGCTGCCGCCGATCATTGCCTGGAAGATTTCCAGGCCGGTGGTGAACTGGATGAATTCGAGGTCCAGCCCGTGTTTGGCCCAGGTGCCCGATTCCTGGCCGAGCCAGATCTGCCCATCGACCGCTGGCGTATGCAGGTAGCCCACCCGCATCTTGGTCCTGCTCTGCGCAAACGCGCCGGTGGCAAAGCCGGCCAGGGATGCGGCGGCGGCGGCGGCCCCAGCCTGGACTAGGGTTCGGCGGCGAAGGGTCATGGTCTCGTCTCCTGGGTTGGGCGGGCATGCGGCCCGCAGTGGTTCAAATCAGTCAAGACGGCGACTTGCCGGCTTGACGGGCTTGCGCTTCGTACTCTTCCATCACCAGGGCGCGTATCTGCGCGCGCAGTGCGGCGAAACGCGGATCCTCGTGCACGGACTCGTCACGCGGATAGCCGAAGGGCACGGCTATCACCTCGCGCACACGCGCCGGTCGCGCAGTGACGACGACGATGCGTGACGACAGGTAAATGGCCTCATCGACCGAGTGCGTGATCAGCAGCACCGTCTTGCCCTCGCTGGCCAGGACCTGCAGCAACAGGTCCTGCATGGCACCGCGCGTCTGCGCGTCGAGCGCCCCGAAGGGTTCGTCCATCAGCAGGAACTCGGGCTGCACGGCATACGCGCGCGCCAGCGCCAGGCGCTGACGCATGCCCCCGGAAAGATGTTTGGGATGGTGGTCGGCGAAGTCCGTCAGGCCCATCAAGGCCATGTAGCGCGCGACGATCTCGCTGCGCTGGCCGGCGTGCCGCCGGTTCGCACGCAGGCGCAGGCCGAACTCGATGTTGCCGCGCACCGTCAGCCACGGGAAGACGCCGTACTCCTGGAAGATCACGCCGCGGTCGGGACCGGGGGACTGCACCGGTTTGCCATCGAGCAGCACCTGGCCGCGCGTCGGTCTGGTGAATCCGCCGACGACGTTCATCAGCGTGGTCTTGCCGCAGCCGGAAGGGCCGATGATGGAGACGAACTCACCCTGTGCGATGTCCAGGTCGATGCCATCGACGACAGTCATCGGCCCGGCGGCGGTGGGGAACTCGACGCCGACGCCGTCAAACCGGATGCGCACCGGGCGCTCGCCGGCTGCCGTCGCGGCATTCATGCGATGCGGTCCTGCCAGGCGACCAGTTTGCGGGTTGCCGCCCGCAGCGACAGGTCCATCGCCAGTGCGATGAAGCCGATGCAGATGATGCCGACGTAGATGATGTCGAGCTGGAAGAACGCCGACGCG
>JBDTUO010000270.1:0-4706 GCA_040007675.1 Rubrivivax sp. | reverse complement strand
GCCGCGAGACAGGCGTCGCGGTCGCCCGCCATCGTGTTCGCGGTCATCGCGACGATCGGCAGGTCCTTGCGTCCCAGCGTCTGCCGGATCCGGCTGGTGGCCACGAAGCCGTCCATGACCGGCATCTGCAGGTCCATCAGTACCAGATCGAAGGGCGGGATCGCCGTCGCCACCGCGCTCACCGCGGCCTCGCCGTGCGGCGCCACCTGCACGAGCGCGCCTTCGTCCTCCAGCAGCTCGCGCGCGACCTGCTGGTTGATCGGGTTGTCCTCGGCGACCAGCACGCGCAGCCCGTCGAGGCGGCGCGGGGCGTTCGCAGCGCCGGCCGAGCGGGCGGCCCGCGGAACGTCGCCGTGCCGGGCCGTGGCGAGTGCCTCGGCGAGCATCGACGGCGTGACCGGTTTGACCAGCGCGCCGTCGAGCAGGCGTTGTTCCGGGCCCGCCCGCTGCGCGAGCCGCTCGCGGCCCTGCGCCGTGACCAACACGATCAGCGGCGCACGCGCGGCCGGCACGCAGGTGCCACGAACCTGCAGCGGCTCGCAGGCCTGCCAGCCGTCGCGCTCGGGCAATCGACCGTCGATGAAGACGGCGTCGAAGGGCGCGCCGGCAGCGGCCGCGCCGTCGATCCGCCGCTGCGCCTGCGCCACGCTGTCGCATACGGTCGGCTGCCAGCCGAGCCCGGTGGCCATCGTCGCCAGCAGGCCGGGCGCGACCGGGTGGTCGTCGACGAACAGCACGCGCCGTCCCGGCCCGGCGTCGCTGAGCGGCAGCCTCGCCGGCGGGGCGGGATCCGGCACCACCGGCAGCGTGAGCGTGAAATGGAAGCGGCTGCCCTGCCCCGACGCGCTGTCGAGCTGCAGTTCGCCGCCCATCGCTCGCACCAGCCGCTGGCTGATCGCGACGCCGAGGCCGGTGCCGCCGTAGCGGCGCGTCGTCGACGCCTCGGCCTGCGTGAAGCCGCTGAAGATGAGCGCCTGGTGTTCGGGCGCGATACCGATGCCCGTGTCGCGCACCGCGACCGCGAGCGTCACCTCGCCGTCGCCGCGCGCCGCGACCGCTACCGACAACACGACCTCGCCGCGCTCGGTGAACTTGATGGCGTTGCCAGTCAGATTGATCAGGATTTGCTGCAGTCGCAGCGCGTCGCCGCGCACCCAGGCGGGCAAGGCCGGGTCCAGCTCGTACAGCACCTCGACCGGCTTGCTGCCGACCGTGCCCGACAGGATCACCGACAGTTCGCTCAGCAGCGTGTCCGGCTGGAACGGCTGCGGGTCGAGCACCATCTTGCCGGCCTCGGCCTTCGAGAAGTCGAGGATGTCGTTGAGCAGCCCCAGCAGCGAGCGCCCCGCGCCTTCGCACTTGGCGGCGTAGTCGTCCTGGCGGCCGTCGAGCGCGGTGCGTCGAAGCAGTTGCAGCAGGCCGAGGATCGCGTTCATCGGCGTGCGGATCTCGTGGCTCATGTTGGCCAGGAACTGGCTCTTCGCGAGCGACGCCTGCTGGGCCGCCTCGGTGGCGCGCACGAGGTCGGTGATGTCGATCCGAAAGCCGACCGAGTGGCCGTCGGGCATGCGGCGCTCGATCACGCGCACGACCCGCCCGTCGCCGAGCGACTGGACCAGCGTGGCGTCGCCGGCGCGGTGGCGCGCGACGCGCTCGGCCACCCAGGCGTCGACGCGGCCGACCGCGTCGGCGAACTGTCCGCGCGCGGCCCCGCCACGCACGATCTCCTCGAAGCTCGCGCCTGCCACGATGAGGTCACGCGACGCGGCGTAGATGTCGCGGTATTTCTCGTTGCAGAAGATCAGCCTTTCGTCCGGCCCGAAGAGTACGAAGGCCTCGTCGACGGCGTCGATCGCACCGCGCAGCAGCGCACCGCTGCGCTCGATCTCGCGCTCGGCACGGCGGCGCTCGGTGATGTCGGTGTAGGTGGTGACGAATCCGCCGCCGGGCATCGGTGCCCCCTGCACCTCGAGCGGCGTGCCGTCGGCGCGCTCACGCTCGAAGCGGTGCGGCACGCTCGGAGCGCGCGCGCGCGCGATCGCGCGCTCCACCAGCGTGTCGACGTCCTCGTCGCCGTACTCGCCGCGCTCGGCGTTGTAGCGGATGAAGGATTCGAAGCGCGGCCGCGGCGCGTCGAACAACGCATCCGGGAAACCGAGCACCTCGCGGTACTTGCGGTTCGATGCCACCAGCTCGAGCTCGGCGTTGAAGACGCTGACGCCACACGGCAGGTTCTCGACGATGTTCGCCATCACCTCGCCGGTGCGCCGCAGTTCGTCGGCCATCGCGCGGCGTGCGGTGACGTCCTGGATCGCGCCCACGAGTCGCAGCGGGCGGCCGCCGACCGATTCGAGGTGACCGATCAGTCGCACCCAGCGCTTGTCACCACGCGCCCCGCACAGCGGGACCTCGTCGTCGAACGGCTCGCCGGTGTCTATGCAGCGCAGCGCGGCGTCGTTCACGCGGTCGCGGTGCTCAGGCGGGTAGAACGACAGTGCCTCCTCGAGCGTGGGTCGGTGGCCGAGCGGCATCTCGTGCAGGCGGCAGGTCTGGTCGCTCCAGGTCATCTCCTGCGTCGACAGCTCGAGCATCCAGCCGCCGATGCCGGCGATGCGGCCCGCAGTGTCCAGGAACGACTGGCTTTCGCGCAGCGTCTGCTCGGCCAGCTTGCGCTCGGTGATGTCGAGGTGGATGCCGGCCATGCGCAGCGGGCGCCCATCGATGTCGCGGGTGCCGACGCGCCCGCGCGACAGGATCCACAGCCAGCGGCCGTCGCGATGCCGCATGCGGAATTCGGCCGCATACGGCAGCGTCGGATCGTCGAAATGCGCCTGCTGCGACTGCGCCTGCGCGGCGTGGTCGTCCTCGTGCACGAGGTCGAGGAAGGAGCCGGGCATGCGGTCGCGCAGGCTGGCGACGGTGTCGCCCAGCATCGCCGCGTAGGTCGGGTTGATGACGTCCTGGCCGGTCTCGAGGTTGACCTCCCAGGTGCCGGCGTCGGTGCCCTCGATGATCAGCGCCAGGCGTTCGCGCTCGCGCGCCAGGTCGTCGGCGGCGCGGCGGGTCGCGGTGATGTCGGTGCGGATCGAGATGTAGCGTTCGATGCGGCCATCGGCGCCGGTGAACGGCGCCACGATGCTGTCCATCCAGCGCAGCGTGCCGTCCTTGGCGCGGTTGCACACCGGGCCACGCCACGGCTGTCCGGTGGCGATGCGGGACCACATCTGCTGCCAGAACGCCGCGGGGTGAACGCCGGCATTGACCAGCGCGTGGGTGCTCCCGATCAACTCGTCGCGGTCGTAGCCGGTGGCCTCGCAGAACGCCGGGTTGACGTCGACGATGCGGCCGTCGGCGTCGGTGACCGAGACGATCGTGTGCGCGTGCAGGGTCGACAGCATCGCCTCGTTGTCGCGCACGGCGGCGGCGAGCGCACCTTCGGCCTGGCGGCGGGCGCTGATGTCGGACTCGACGCTCATGAAACCGGTCAGCGCCCCGCCGCTGTCACGCAGCGGCTGCAGCTCGAGCTCGACCCAGTAGTCGCTGCCGTCGCGCCGGCGTTGGCACAGCTCGCCATGGAACACGCCCCCGTGGGCCAGTGCACGCTGCAGTTCGGCGGCGTCAGCCGGGTGTTCGGTGCGGGTGTCGAGCAGGGCGCCGGGCAACTGGCCGACTGCCTCCTCGGCGGTGAAGCCGGTCAGGCGCTCGAAACTCGCGTTGACCCAGGTGATGCAGCCCGACGGGTCGAGCATCGCGACGGCGTCGGACGTGCGCCGCGCCACCATCGCCAGCCGATCGAGATCGCGCGTCATGCGCGCTGCCAGTGCCTCGGCGCGTTGCCGGCCCGCACTGTTGAAGAACGCGAGCGTCGCCAGCAGGGCCGTCAGCAGCAGGCCGCCCGCGAGCGTCAGCCCGGTGGTGTCGCGCTGCCAGGCCGATTCGAACGCGGGCGAGCTGCGGGTGCGCAGCCGCAGCGGCAAGCCGGCAATCTTCATCGTCGTCGACCGCTCGAATGCGCTTGCCGGTGTGGCCGCGGTGGAGTCAGTGGAGGTGCTGGCGTCCCGACCCTCGGCGGCGAAGACCGGCGCAGCCTGGCCCGTGCCGTCGTGCAGGTCGAAACTCAGCCGATCGCCGAAGTCTGCCGCCACGCTGTCGAGCAGCTCGGCGGCGACGATGGGCGCGAAGAGCACGCCCAGCAGTGCATCGCGGCGAGCCTCGGCCGTTTGCGGCGACGACCCGCGGCGGTACACCGGCTGGTAGAGCAGGAAGCCCGCGGACCGGACGTCGTCCGGGTCCAGCACTAGCGGCGGGGTCAACACCGCCTCGCCGGTCGAAATCGAGCGCTCGATCGCCTGGCGGCGGATCCCCTCGCTGCCGACGTCCATGCCGACCTCGGGCCCGTTCCGTGCAAGCGGTTCGATGTGGATGACGAGGTAGCGGTCCTCGTGCGCCGAGGGCCCGAGTTCGCGAATCGCGAAGCCGGGCGCCTCGTCGGCCCGCTCGGCAGCGACCACGGCCGAATCATCGGCCTTGTCGGTGTGCTGGATGAAACCGAATCCGCGCACGCCCGGAAACTCGCGCGCCATGTCACGGCTGGCCACGTAGGCGCGAAATTCGCCGCGCCGGATCTCGCGGCTCGCGGCGTAGGTGGCGCGGGCGCCGCGCAGGCCGTACAGGGTCTGCGCAAAGCGAAGTTCGATCTCGTGCTG
>JBDTUO010000269.1:0-4769 GCA_040007675.1 Rubrivivax sp. | reverse complement strand
GGGTGGTCCATCAGGATCTCGTCGACCTCGCGCGGGCTGATCTTCTCGCCGCCGCGGTTGATGATCTCCTTCAGGCGCCCGGTCAGGCTGAGGTAGCCCTCGGCGTCGAGCACGCCCTGGTCGCCGGTGCGGAACCAGCCGTGCGTGAACGCCTCGGCGTTGGCCTGCGGGTTGCGCTCGTAGCCGGCGGTGACGTTCGGGCCGCGGATCACGATTTCGCCGGTCGCGCCGGGCGGCAGCAGCGTGCCGTCGTCGCCCATGATGGCGATCTCCGGGCCGTCCGCGACGCCGACGCTGCCGGGCTTGCGCGGCTGCGGCGGCAGCGGGTTGGACGCCATCTGGTGCGCCGCCTCGGTCATGCCGTAGGACTCGATCAGCGGCGCACCGAACACCGCTTCCAGCTCGCGGATGACCTGCGGCGGGATCGACGAACTCGACGAGCGCAGGAAGCGCAGCGGGTGGCGCGCGATGATGTCGGCATTCTTCGGCGCACGCGCCAGGATCGCCTGGTGCATCGTCGGCACCGCCGTGTACCAGCTGGGCCGCGCCTCGTCCATCCAGCCGAAGAACTTGAGTGCGTTGAAGCCCGGCGTGCAGCACACCGACGCACCCGCCGCGAGCGGCGCCAGCACGCCGGCGATCAGGCCGTGGATATGGAACAGCGGCATGATGTTCAGCCCGCGGTCGGCCGGCGTGAACGCCAGCGTGCGCGCGATGTGCTGCGCGGTCGCCGCGAGGTTGCGCTGGGAGAGCGGCACGATCTTCGGCCGCGAAGTCGTGCCCGAGGTGTGCAGCAGCATGGAGACGTCGTCGGCGTGCGCCGGCCCGCCGTCGGTCGCCGGGTGCGTGGGTGAGCCGTCCGCGGCCAGCAGCGTGAAGGCGCCCGCAGGTTCGCCCGCGACCAGCTCGATCAGCTGCACGCCCAGACGCGCCGCCACTGCCAGCGCCGGCGAGTCGCTGCCGCGCTCGACGATCAGCGCCCGGGCCCCGAGGTCGGACAGGTAGAACTCGAACTCGTCGGCGCGGTAGGCCGGGTTCAGCGGCGCGCTCGTGACCCCGCTGACGCAGGCGAGGAACAGGCTCGCCATCTCCGGGCCGTTCGGCAGCACGATCGCCACGCGGTCGCCACGGCCGATGCCGTGCTCGTTCAACCAGCCGCGCGTGGCGTCGATCTGCGCGCGCAGCGCGCCGTGGCTCAGCGTCGGCCGACCCGGCGCGGCTATTGCTGATGCGTCGTCCGGCGCGCGCGCCAGCAGCGCCTGCAGCGTGGTGTGGAACGGGAGGTCGAACGGGCGGCCAGGGGGCGCCGCGGCGGCGCCGGGGTCGGAAGGCGGTGCCATGGTCGCAGTGTAGAGTGCGCGCCGTGCTCACCGCCCGTGACCTCGAGGCACGCCGCGGCCGACGCGTGCTGTACGACGGCCTGTCGCTGGCGGCCGCATCCGGCCAGTTGCTGCGCGTGACGGGCGCCAACGGCGCCGGCAAGACCACCCTGCTGCGCCAGCTTGTCGGTCTCGGCCAGCCGAGCGTTGGCGCCGTCGAATGGCAGGGGCGGCCGATCGGTCGACAGCGCGACGACTTCCACCGCGTGCTCGTCTACCTCGGTCACGCGGCAGCACTGAAGGACGACCTGAGCGCGCTCGAGAACCTGCGCTCGCTGTGCGCGATCGGCGGCGACGACGTCGGCGACGCCGCCGCGCGCACCGCGCTCGCAGCCGCCGGGCTGCAGGGGCGTGAGCGCCTGCCGGCCCGGGTGCTGTCGCAGGGTCAGCGGCGCCGCGTCGCGCTGGCGCGTCTGGCGTTGGCCGGGGCGCGGGCGCTGTGGGTGCTCGACGAGCCGTTCAACACGCTCGACAACGTGGCCGGGGACTGGCTGGCCGGCCTGCTGAGCGGCCACCTGGCCAGCGGGGGCATCGTGGTGCTGACCAGCCACCAGCCCGTGCCGGTGAACGCGGCGGCCGGCACGGTGGAGCTGGCGCTGTGACGCCGCCCCCCGGGGCCACCCTCGCGACGCCGCTCGGCGCGTGGGCGGCGCTGCGGGCGCTGTTCGTGCGCGACCTGCGGCTGGCGCTGCGGCGGCGCGCGGACACGCTCGGCGCCGCGGTCTTCTTCGTGCTCGTCGTGAGCCTGTTTCCGCTCGGCATCGGGCCCGAGCCGGAGCTGCTGCGGCGGCTGGGCGGCGGCATCGTGTGGGTCGCCGCCCTGCTCGCGGCGATGCTTTCGATGCCGCGCCTGTTCGCCGACGACGCCGCCGACGGCACGCTCGAGCAGCTGCTGCTGGCCCCCACGCCGCTGCCGCTGCTGGTCGCCGCCAAGGTGGCCGCGCACTGGCTCGCCAGCGGCTTGCTGCTGGCGGTGATCGCGCCGGTGCTGGCGCTGCAGTTCGGACTCGACGGCGCGTCGATCGGCATCCTGGTGCTGTCGCTGCTGATCGGCACGCCGGTGCTGAGCCTGGTCGGCGCGATCGGCGCGGCACTGACGGTCGGCGTGCGTGGCACCGGCGTGTTGCTGCCACTGCTCGTGTTGCCGCTGGTGGCGCCGGTGCTGATCTTCGGCGCCGGCGCGGTCGACGCCGCCGCCGCCGGGCTCGGCGCCGCGCCGCAGCTGTCGCTGCTCGGCGCGATGCTCGCGCTGGCCGCGTTCGCCGCCCCGTGGGCGGCCGCCGCGGCGCTGCGCATCAGCTTGGACTGAGCAGCGGGGTTCGCCCACAGGGTGCGAGCGCCCGGGCGATAATGCGGGGCCCGATGCACGGCACGCGCGGCAGGCACGGCACGAGCGTCGTCTCGCTGTCCGAGTCTTCGCGCTGCCTTCACGCTGCCCGCCCTGTCGCTTTCCCTGCCGCTGCCCTTCCTGCGCATGTCTGCCCGCTCGCCGCGCCCGAACTGGTTTCGCTACGCCGCTCCCTCGCGCTTCTACGCCCTCGCCGGCCGGCTGGTGCCGGGGTTCGGCATCGCTGCGGCGGTTCTTGCGGCGCTCGGCCTGTGGCTCGGGCTCGGCGTCGCACCGACCGACTTCCAGCAAGGCGACAGTTACCGCATCATCTTCATCCACGTGCCGACCGCCTGGATGTCGATGGTGTTGTACGTGGCGATGGCGTTCTGGGCCGCGATCGGGTTGATCTTCAACGCCCGCCTGGCCTCGATGCTGGCGCAGGCGATCGCGCCGACCGGCGCGCTGATGACCTTCCTCGCGCTGTGGACCGGCGCGTTGTGGGGCAAGCCGACCTGGGGCGCGTGGTGGGTGTGGGACGCGCGCCTGACCTCGGAGCTGCTGCTGCTGTTCCTGTACGTCGGCGTGATCTCGCTGCGCGCGTCGATCGACGACGAGCGCCGCGCCGACCGCGCGAGCGCGCTGCTGGCGATCGTCGGCGTCGTCAACGTGCCGATCATCTATTTTTCGGTCCAGTGGTGGAACACGCTGCACCAGGGCGCGTCGGTCAGCGTCACGCAGGGGTCGAGCATGGCCGCGCCGATGCTGCGCGCGATGCTGGTGATGTCGCTCGCGGCCTGGGCCTACGCGTTCGCGGTCGTGCTGGCGCGGGTGCGCCTGATCGTGCTGGAGCGTGAGCAGGGCGCGAGCTGGGTGCGTGAGCAGTGGCCGCGCCCCGGGCGCCAGGAGGGCTGGGCATGACGCCTGTGTGGTCGAGTTGGCAGGCGTTCTGGGCGATGGGCGGCTACGCGCCCTACGTCTGGGGTTCGTTCGGGGTCTGCGCGCTGGCGCTGGGCGCCGAGTTGTGGTCGCTGCGCGCGCGCCGGCGGGCATTTGATCCGGAGGGTCAGGCATGAAACCGCGCACACGTCGCGCGCTCGCGATCGGCGGCGGGCTGGTGGCCCTCGGCGTCGCCGCGGCGCTGGTGCTGAACGCGTTCCAGAGCAACCTCGTGTTCTTCTTCAGCCCGACCCAGGTCGCAGCCCAGGAAGCCCCGAAGGACCGCGCGTTTCGCATCGGCGGCCTGGTGACTCCGGGCAGTCTGCAGCGCGCCGCCGACGGCCTGACGGTGCACTTCGACGTCACCGACACCGCCAAGACGGTGCCGGTGGCCTACGTCGGTCTGCTGCCCGACCTGTTCAAGGAGGGCAAAGGCGTCGTCGCGCAGGGCCGGCTCGGGGCCGACGGCGTGTTTCATGCGGACCAGGTGCTGGCCAAGCACGACGAGAACTACATGCCGCCCGAAGCCGCTGACGCGCTCGAAAAGGCCAAGCACGGCCAGATGCCGACGCTGACGAATCAGATGGAGGCGCAGGCGCCCGCCGCAGGCGGCACGCGGCCATGATCCCGGAACTCGGCCATTTCGCGCTGATCCTGGCGCTGGCGGTGGTGCTGCTGGCGCAGTGCGCGCTGCCGCTGATCGGTGCCTGGCGCGGGCACGCCGGCTGGATCGCACTCGCGCGGCCGGCAGCGGCGGCGAACTTCGGCCTGACGCTGCTGGCCTACGGCTGCCTGACCACCGCCTTCGTCACGAACGACTTCTCGGTGCTGCTGGCGGCGCAGCACTCGAACTCGGCACTGCCGCTGATCTACCGCATCACCGCGGTCTGGGGCAACCACGAGGGCTCGATCCTGCTGTGGATGCTGATCCTCGCCGGCTGGACGATCGCGGTCGCCTTGTTCTCGCGCCAGCTGCCGGCCGTGATGGTGGCGCGTGTGCTCGGCATCATGGGCGCGATCAGCAGCGGCTTCCTGCTGTTCACGCTCTTCACGTCGAACCCGTTCGAGCGGCTGCTGCCGGCGGCGGCCGACGGGCGCGACCTGAACCCGCTGCTGCAGGACCC
>JBDTUO010000268.1:0-4833 GCA_040007675.1 Rubrivivax sp. | reverse complement strand
AGGACTTCGGCGCCGCCGTCGCCCGCGTCACCGAGGCGCTGAAGGCCGAGGGCTTCGGCGTGCTGACCGAGATCGACGTGCAGGCCACCATGAAGGCCAAACTCGGCGTCGACGGGCTACCTTACCGGATCCTCGGCGCCTGCAACCCGGCGCTTGCGCATCGCGCATTGGGGGCCGAGCCCGACATCGGCTTGCTGCTGCCCTGCAATGTCGTTGTTCGCGAAGAGCCCGACGGCCGGCTGGTCGTCGTCTTCATGGACCCGGTCGCCGTGCTGCAGATGACGAGCAACGCCGAGGTGGCCAAGGTGGCACACGAGGTGAAAGAACGGCTCCAGCTTGTGAAGGCGAGCTTGATGGCGCCCACAGCCGACAAGCAAGGCTGAAGGAGATGAACATGTTCTACGACGGGGGCTACTTCATGGGCGGCATGCACGGCCTGTGGTGGATTTTCTGGGTGGTGCTGATCGGCGTGCTCGTCTTCTACGGATGGGGACGACCGGGCGGACAGCGGCGACGCCCGCTGGAATCGCCGCTCGAGGTGCTGCAGCGACGCTTGGCCAACGGCGAGATCACGCCTGACGAGTACCAGAAGCGCAAGGCGCTGCTGGACGGCGGATCGGGTTCAAAGACCTGAGCCCAAATTCGCCGCGCTGGCGATGAGCCTGAGTTCGGCCTCGGTGATCGGCAATGCCCTGCGCCTGAGGGGCAAGGACCTTCGCGCGGACTGACCGCCGGCAACAGCCATGGACATCCTTGCACACAGCCTGTGGGCCGGCGCCGGAGTCGCTCTCCTGGGCCGGCGCATTCCGGTCTCACGCCGCACCGCAGCGACGACCATCACCCTGGCTGCGCTGCCCGATGTCTTTCAGATGCTGCCGGTGTTGGCCTGGTGGTGGTTGGGCGCCGGGAACTTCGCGGCGGTGCGGGCCTTTGCGATCGCCGTACCCGGGCAGGAGCCGATCTTGCCGCCTGCGGTGCTCTTCATATCGCACCACTTGCATTGCACGGCGCACAGCGCAGTCGTGGCGGGTGTCGTCACGTTGCTGGTCTGGCGGTTTCGACGCGCGTTGTGGCTTCCGTTGCTCGGCTGGTGGTCGCACATCGTCATCGACGTGTTCACGCATTCGGCCGACTACTATGCCTCGCCGGTGCTCTACCCGTTCACCGAACGCGGCTTCGACGGCATCGCCTGGAACGCACCGTGGTTCATGGCGCTGAACTACCTGGCGTTGGGTGCGGTGGGGCTCTGGCTCTTATTGGCGGCCCGGCGGCACCGTGCTGCGCTCAATTCCCACACCGATCCGGCCTCATTGGGCTCGCCCTCAAAGACGCGGCCCGGTCGGCAACGACCGCAATCGGCCCAGCGGCGTTGAACACAAGGTAGGAGTCGCCGCTCTGCTGTCGGGCATCTTCTTGCTGCTGATTCACTGCCCCGCCGAACACGCCGGGCAGAAAAGCCCGTCCGGCCTCACCAGGTGCGACTGCTGAGGTTCAAGCCGCTCATCAGGCCAGAGCTTGATCTGCGTCAGCTCCGAACGATCGCGATACCTCGAACATTCAAGTGCGTCGCGAACCGCTTGCACGAGATGAGTCAATTTGGTGCTGACGCGGCCAGTTCCTCCACTGGAGAAAAACAATGAGAGTTCCCATGAGACTGTCCGTTTCGGTCTTGGCGGTGTCCTTGCTGTCCCTGGCAGGCTGCACGGCCGTGCAGGATAAAGGGTCCCCCAATACGCTGGTGGCAATCAAAACCGCCAAAGCGCCCAATCTGGCGGCAGGTGCCAACGACCCGGTATGGGCCCTGGCGAAGTCGATCACGGTGCCGCTGTCGGGCGGTGTCAACTTTGCGGGCGGCAAAGGCGAATCCACCGCGACGTTGAAGGCGGCTTATTCGGGCGACATGCTCTACATGCTGGTGCAATACACCGATCCGACCCATTCCGTTCGGCGCGGCCCCTACCAGAAGCAGGCCGATGGATCGTGGAAGAAGCTGAAGGACCCGGCCGACAAGGGTGGCGACGACAACATCTACTACGAAGACAAGTGGGCCATGCTGTGGCCCATCGGCAACTCGGTGAAGGGCTTCGAGACCAAGGGCTGCGGCGTCAGCTGCCACGTGGGTGAAGGCAAGCCTTTCGGTAACAAGTACACCCGCAGCGAGGGCGAGATGCTCGACATGTGGCACATGAAGGGCCAGCGCACGGCGCCCTTCGGCTACGTGGACGACCAGTACGCCGATCACACGCGTTACGACGCCAAGACCATGCCAAGCGCCGGTCGCCACAGTGACCCCGGCGGCCCCGAGTACAGCGGCTTCGGCCTCGAGAACGGTCTGCCGAAGTTCATGAGCCGCGACGGCAAGGCAGGGAATGGCGGCGGCACCTACTACATCAAGGATGGTGACCAGGTCGCCTTCGACGACGGCAAGTTCAAGCCTGGCGATGAGGTGGCCTCGTTCGTGATCCTTGCGCTCAAGGGCGACCGAGCCGACATCAAGGTGAATTACGGCTGGGCCAACGGGATGCACACCTCGGTGGTGGCGCGCAAGCTGGTCACCGGCAGCAAATTTGACGTGCAGTTCGACAACCTGGCTGGGCGCTACCTGTTCGGCTTCGCGGCGTTCGACAACGCCCAGGTGCAACACGCCACGAGCGATGACCCGCTGACCCTGGTCTTTGCAAGGTAGTCTTGCGCCTTCAGTTGGGCTACCTCGGCGCCGCAGGAGTGATGGAGGACACGCAGCCTGCACCCGCGACTGTCTTGATCATCATCAAGACACGACAGCCGGGGCTCAGCAAAATCACGCGGTTCCCGAACTCTCTCGTGCATCCATGCGCCGTCTGATCGCCATCGCCTTGATCCTGTGGCTGCCGCTGCAGGCATGGTCGGCAGTCTTCGCCGCGGGTTGCATGGGGCATGGCTCGGCGCAGCATGTGGCTGCGGCCGATGCCACGCCGCAGCGTCTTCACGATCATGCCGGCACCGCGTCGGCGGTGGTCACATCAGAATCGGCGCAGGCCAACGGTGCGCGCTCAACTGGCGATGCCCACGCTGCAAACAATGTGGCATGTGCAGTCGGAGTCGATTGCTGCGTGACAGCGTGCACCGTCTTCCTCCACGTGGCGACAAGCGCCATGGCCGCGGCCAATGCCGCTACAGCACCGGCACGGCATGGCGACGAGGTCTTCTCCTCGGCGCCGGCCAACCAGGCGCTCGAACCACCCATCGCCGCCGCCTGAAGCGGCGAGTCCTGCCGACCTCTGCAGTCGCGGTGCGTGGCCCGAAGGCCGCGTCCGCAGGCCTGACTGCGGCCTCCTCCAAAAGTCATTTGCGTAGATCCGGCGCCGCCGGGCTACGCGACGCCCCCGTGGGCGATCGACATCCGTCGCCGGCCGTGGGTCATTGCTCCACTCGAGAAATTCATGTTGCGCTTCGTCTTCATCACCGCTGCGCTGCTGGCCCAGATGCCGGCGGCGCCGCAGAGCCGCGAGTCATTGCCGGCGAGCCCACCTACTGCTTCGCTGGCGGATGCCGCGGAACTCGCCTGGCAGCGCACACCCGCCGCCCAGGCGTTGCCGCAGCGTGAGGCCGAGGCCGGCGCCGCGGCACGCGCCGCTGCCGGCTGGACGCCCGGACCGCCGACGCTCAGCGTATCGAACCTCAACGACCGCCTGAATGGCCGCGCCGGCCGCCAGGAGTGGGAACTCGAGATCGCCACGCCGCTGTGGCTGCCCGGCCAGCGGGCAGCGCAACAGTCGCGCACACAGACGCAGCGGGCCCTGATGCCGGCGCAGTCGGCCGCGCAACGACTGGCGCTGGCCGGTCAGGTGCGCGAGGCCTGGTGGCAACTGGCCGCCACCCAAGCCGGAGTTAGGGCTGCGGCACGTCGGCTGGATTCCGCGCAGGCGCTCCAGGCCGACGTGGAGCGGCGCTGGCATGCGGGCGATCTGGCCCGCACCGACGCCAATGCCGCACAGGCCGAGTCGCACACGGCGCGCCTGGAATGGATGACCGCCCAGCTCGAGCGGGACAACGCGCAAGCCGCATGGCGCGTGCTGACCGATGTGGCTCCGCCCGAGACCTTTGCGGACGAAGCGGTGGCGAATACGCCAGCCAGCATCGACGCGCACCCTGCACTTGTGGCGGCCGGTGCGGCGGCAGATGCCGCGCAGGCGCAGCTGCGCTTGCGCGAGCAAAGTGGGCGCGAGGCGCCGGAACTTGCGCTGCGCTGGGTACGCGACCGTGACATCACTGGCGCGCCCTACGCGAGCCGTATCGGCGTGCAGTTGCGCATCCCGCTGTCGTCGCAGCCCAGGTCGCTTGCCGAGCAGGCTGGCGCGCGGGCCGAACTGCTGGAAGCGCAGACCGCACGCGAGCGCCTGCGCGAGCAGCTGGCGCTCGATGCAGAGCGTACGCAGCGCGAGCTCGAGTCGACGCTGCGCATGCTGGCACTTGCGCGCGAGCGCGCCATGCTGTCGGCCGACACATTGCAGTTGCTGCAGAAATCTTTCTCCCTCGGCGAGACCGACCTGCCGGCGCTGCTGCGCGCGCGCGCTGACGCCTTCAGTGCCGATGCCGAGCTCACACGTCAGCAGTTGGCTCGATCTGCAGCCATCTCTCGCCTCAACCAGGCGCTCGGAGCCATGCCATGAACCCACCTTTTCGCCATGCCCTGGCGGCAGGCGCGCTGCAGTGCGCCATGCTCGCCGCCGCCAGCGTGTACGCCCATGGTGGTGAAGACCACGGGGACGCTGCGCCGGCGCTTTCCGAAGCGGCATCGTCCCGGTTGCCACGCACCAGCGCAACGACCGAGGACTTCGAGATCGTGGCCGT
>JBDTUO010000267.1:0-4871 GCA_040007675.1 Rubrivivax sp. | reverse complement strand
ACCGGCTTGCCGGACTGGATCAGCAGCGACTCGTCGGGCTGCAGCCGCTTCAGCGTCGCGAGGATCGCCTCGAAGCAGTCCCAGTCGCGCGCCGCCTTGCCGATGCCGCCGTAGACGACCAGCGCGTCCGGGTTCTCCGCCACCTCCGGGTCGAGGTTGTTCTGCAGCATCCGGTACGCGGCCTCGATCTGCCAGTTGGCGCAGCTGAGCGCGCTGCCACGCGGCGCACGGACGGGCCGCGGCTGCGCGCTGCGGTGCACGGTGGACAGGTCGGTCATGGGGCGCTCCGGTGGGTGTCGGCTCTTGTCGGCACAGGGCGCACTCTACTTGTCTAGACAAGTGAACGCAAGTAGCATCCCCCGCATGTCGTCGTCCGCCCTGTTGCCGCCGTCGCGCTCCCGGCCCCGCTCGCCGGGCCGGGCGGCCGCGCCACCGTACGCCCGCGTCAAGGCCTGGCTCGAGGCCGGCCTCGCGCGCGGGCGCTGGCCGGCCGGCACGCCGATGCCGTCGGAGGCGGCGCTGGTCGTGCGCTTCGGCGTCAGCCGCATGACGGTCGGGCGCGCGCTGCGCGAGCTGCAGGCCGAGGGCCTGGTCGAACGCCGGCAGGGAGTCGGCAGCTTCGCGGCACCGCTGCACCGCGTGGCCTCGACGTTGACGATCCAGGACCTGCACGAGGAGATCGAGGGCGGTGGCCACGCGCACACCGCCGTCGTGCACCTCGCGCGCGAAGAAGGCGCCGACGCGGCGCTCGCCCCGCGGCTCGGCCTCGCGCCCGGCGCGCCGGTATTCCACACGCTGATCGTGCACCGGCGCGACGGCGTACCGCTGCAGTGCGAGGACCGTTGGGTCAACCCGGCCGCGGCGCCGGCCTACCTGTCGGTCGACTTCACGCAGACGACGCCGACGCACTACCTGCTGCAGGTGGCACCGGTCTGGCAGGCGCAGTACCACATCGAGGCGTCGGCGCCGACGACACAGGAGGCGCGCCTGCTCGGCATCGGGGCACGCGAGCCCTGCCTGGTGGTCGTGCGCCGCACCGAAGACCTTCGGCGCCCGATCACGCTGGCGCGGCTGACGCATCCGGGCTCGCGCTACACGATCGAAGGGCGGTTCGAGCGGTGAACGTGCACCACTGCACCGCGCTGTCCGAGATCTTGCCGCAGCCCTGGCGCAACGGTGGCGGCGTCACGCGCGAACTGCTGGTCTGGCCCCCCGACGGCCGCAGCGGTGCCGGCTGGCGGCTGCGCCTGAGCGTCGCGGACATCGAGGTCGACGGTCCGTTCTCGGCCTTCCCCGGCGTATGGCGCAGCTTCGTCGTGCTGTCGGGCGCCGGCGTCGTGCTGGCGTTCGACCCGCACGCGCCGCAGCGCCTCACGCCGCACGACGCGCCGTTCGAGTTCGACGGCGCCGCGCCACCGCACTGCTGCCTGATCGACGGCCCGACGCGCGACCTCAACCTGATGTGCCGCGACGCCACCGACGCCGGCCTGGCGGTGGCCGTCCCAGGCGCCGGATGGAACGATCCGCGCCCCTGGCGCGCTCTCTACACCGACGTCGCGGCACGGCTGCAGACCGCCAGCGGCGCGGAGCAATCCCTGCCCGCCGGCACGCTGGTCACGGGCTTGCCGCCCGGGCCGCTCGCGTGGCAACCCGATGCGACGTCGCTGCCTGCGGGCCGCGCCTGCTGGATCGGGGCCGACCTCCGATGACGAACGAGCACCCCGACGCCCCGCCTCCGGTGCTGTGGCGCCACGCGAACCTCGCGACCTTCACCGGCGCGGCGGGCTGGGGCCTGCTGCCGGATGGCGCGCTGCTGACGCGCGGCGAATGCATCGAGTGGGTCGGCCCCGAAGCCGCACTACCGGCCGGCCTGCGCGCCACGCACGAGCGCGACCTTGGCGGCGCGCTGGTGACGCCGGGCTTGATCGACTGCCACACGCACCTGGTCTACGGCGGCCAGCGGGCCGACGAGTTCGAGCAGCGCCTGAACGGCGCGAGCTACGAGCAGATCGCGCGCGCCGGCGGCGGCATCCGATCGACCGTCGCCGCCACGCGCGCGGCCGATGACGCCAGCCTGCTGCGCAGTGCCAGCGCCCGCGCGGCGGCCCTGCGCGGCGGCGGCGTGACGACGCTCGAGGTCAAGTCGGGTTACGGCCTGAGCCTCGAACACGAGGCGCGCTGCCTGCGCGTGGCGCGCGCGCTGGCACCGGCGCTCGGTCTGACCGTGCGCACCACTTTCCTCGGCGCACACGCGCTGCCGCCCGAGTTCGACGGCCGGCCAGACGACTACATCGACGCCGTGTGCGGGTGGCTGCCGGTGCTGCACGCCGAGGGGCTGGTCGATGCGGTCGACGCCTTCTGCGAAACGATAGGCTTCACGCCCGCGCAGACGCGGCGGGTGTTCGACGCCGCGCGCGCGCTCGGCCTGCCGGTCAAGCTGCACGCCGAGCAGTTGTCCGACCAGGGCGGCGCCGCGCTCGCGGCCGGCTACGGCGCGCTGTCGTGCGACCACCTCGAGCACCTGTCGGACGCTGGCGTGGCGGCAATGGCCGCCGCCGGCAGCGTCGCGGTGCTGCTGCCCGGGGCGTACTATGTCCTGCGCGACACGCGGCCGCCACCGATCGCGGCGCTGCGTGCCGGTGGCGTGCCGATGGCCGTCGCGACGGACCACAACCCGGGCACCTCGCCGTGCCTGTCGCTGCCGCTGATGATCCACATGGCCTGCACGCTGTTTCGCCTGACGCCCGAAGAAGCCTGGCGCGGCGCCACCGTGCATGCGGCACGGGCGCTCGGCCTCGCGGACCGTGGCCGCCTCGCGCCCGGTCAGCGCGCCGACCTCGCGCTGTGGGCGCTCGAGCACCCGAACCAGCTTGCCTACACCTTCGGCGGCACGCCGTGCCGGCAGGTGGTCGTCGGCGGCGTGGCGGGCGCGCCATGAGCGGGGCGGAGGTCTTCACGCTGCACCGCGGCACGCAGCCGCTGCTCGTCAGCGTGCCGCACGTCGGCACCGAGATTCCGCCCGAACTGGCCGAACGACTCCTGCCCCGCGCCGCCCACGTGGAAGACACCGACTGGCACCTCGAGCCGCTGTACGGCTTCGTGCGCGAGATGGGGGGCAGCCTGCTGGTGCCGCGCTACAGCCGCTACGTGATCGACCTCAACCGGCCGCCCGAGAACACGCCGATGTATCCCGGGCAGAACAACACCGAGCTGGTGCCGACCCGCTTCTTCACCGGCGAGCCGCTGTACCGCGCCGGCCAGGCACCCACCGACGCCGAGGTCGCCACCCGCGTGCAGCGCTACTGGCGCCCGTACCACGACGCGCTCGCCGGCGAGCTCGAGCGGCTGCGCGCCGCGCACGGCCGCGCCGTGCTGCTCGACGGCCACAGCATCGCGTCCGAGCTGCCGTGGCTGTTCGACGGCAAACTGCCCGACCTCAACCTCGGCACCGCCGACGGCGCCGCCTGTGCGCCCGCGCTGCGCGACGCGCTGTGCGCGACGCTGCAGGCGCAGGGGCGCTTCAGCCACGTGGTCGACGGCCGTTTCAAGGGCGGCTACATCACGCGCCACTACGGCCGGCCCGACGCCGGCGTGCAGGCGGTGCAGATGGAGATGTGCTGGCACTGCTACATGGACCCCGAGCCGCCGCACTTCTACGACGAGACGCGCGCCGCCCACGCGCAGGCGCTGCTGCGCGCGCTGGTGCAGGCGATGCTGGACACGCCGCCGCAGCCGTCGTGACGATGGCGCCGCCCGCCACGCTCTGGGCCCCGCGCGCCTGGGTGAACGGTCGCTGGCACGACGCCGTGCTGCTCGAGGCCGGTGCCGACGGCCACTGGCGCGGCGTGCACACCGGCGTGGCCTGCCCGCCGGGCGCCGAGTGGCTGGCCGGCCCGGTGCTGCCCGGCCTCGTCGACGCCCACAGCCACGCGTTCCAGCGTGCCTTTGCGGGCTTCGCCGAACGGCGCGAAGGCGCGCGCGACGACTTCTGGTCGTGGCGCGACCGCATGTACCGGGTCGCGCTGCGCATCGGGCCGGAGGCGCTGCGCGCGGTGGCGACGCAGCTCTACCTCGAACTGCTGCGCGGCGGCTATACGCAGGTGGTCGAGTTCCACTACCTGCAGCACGACACCGACGGCCGCCCGTACGCGGACCCGGCGACCCTTGCCTGGGCGCTGGCGGACGCGGCGGCCGAGGCCGGCATCGGCCTGACGCTGCTGCCGGTGCTGTACGAACGCGCCGGCTTCGACGCGCCGGCGCTGCGGCCGGAGCAGCGCCGCTTCGCGGCCGACGCCGACGCCGTCGTCGCGCTCGCGCTCGGCGTCGTGGCGGCGCAGCGCCCGCGCGTGAATGCCGGCGTCGCGGTGCATTCGCTGCGCGCGGCGGCACCGGCGGCGATCCACCGGCTGCGCACGCTCGCGCAGGACCTGGACGGGCCGATCCACATCCACGCGGCCGAGCAGACCGCCGAGGTGGCCGATTGCGAGGCCGCGCTCGGCGCGCCGCCGCTGGCCTGGCTGGCAACGCAGGGCCTGCTCGACGCGCGCTGGCAACTCGTGCACGCGACCCACGCGAGCCCCGCGGAGATCGACGCCGTCGCACGCAGCGGCGCCGGCGTCGTGCTGTGCCCCGGCACCGAGGCCAACCTCGGCGACGGGCTGGCCGACCTGCCCGGCTGGCTCGCGGCCGGCGTGCCGCTCGCGCTCGGCTCCGACAGCCAGGTCGTGCGGGGCTGGCGCGAAGAGCTGCGCTGGCTCGAATACGGCCAGCGGCTGCTGCGCCGCAAGCGCAACGTCGGCGCCGCGCCCGAGGCCGGCGAGCCGTCGACCGCGGCGCGGCTGTGGCAGGCCGTGCTCGACGGCGGCGGCCCG
>JBDTUO010000266.1:0-4883 GCA_040007675.1 Rubrivivax sp. | reverse complement strand
ACCTGGGACCTACGGATTAACAGTCCGGCGCTCTACCAACTGAGCTATCGGGGAAATTAAGCCGATGAGTATAGCCGACGACCCCTGTGTGCCCGGGGCCGGGAGGGCCGATCCGGGGGCCTCGAGGCAGCGTGCCGAGCCGTCGGCGGACGTGGAATCATCGGCTGATTCGCTGCCCGTTCCAGCCTGCCGACCGGAGACCGACCGCATGCCCAAGCAACCCGCCACGACGCCGCGACCGCCCTTTCGCGCCGACCACGTCGGCAGCCTGCTGCGGCCGCCCGCGCTGGCCGCGGCGCGAGCGCGCTGGCGCGCTGGCGAGTTCGATGCCGACGCGTTGCGGGCGCTGGAGGACGAGGCGGTGCGCGACGCCGTGCAGCGCCAGCAGTCGATCGGGCTGCGGGGCGTCACCGACGGCGAATTCCGGCGCGACTGGTGGCACCTGGACTTCCTCGGCCAGCTCGACGGCGTCACTCTGCAGGCCGCCGCGGGGCCGAAGTTCGGCGTTGCCGACGGTGCGCCGGAGCAGCCGCCGATCGCCACCGTCACTGGGCGCGTCGGATGTAGCCGGCCGATCATGGCCGACGATTGTGCATTCCTGCGGTCGGTCGCGCCGCCGGGGTCGACGATGCCGAAGATGACGATCCCGTCGCCATCGATGCTGCACCTGCGCGGTGGCCGGGCGGCGATCTCGCGCGAGGTCTACCCGGACCTGGCGCCGTTCTGGGACGACGTCGCGGCCGCGTACCGCGCCGCGATCGTGCACCTGGCCGACGCGGGCTGCCGCTACCTGCAGCTCGACGACGTCGCCTTCGCCTACCTGTGCGACCCGCGCGTGCAGGCCGCCTGCCGCGAGCACGGCGACGACCCGGCGGCACTGCCGGCGCAGTACGCGGCAGCGATCAACGCCGCGCTGCGCGGCCGGCCGGCCGACATGACGGTGACCATCCATACCTGCCGCGGCAACTTCAAGAGTGCCTGGGTCGCCGAAGGCGCCTATGACCCGGTGGTCGAGGCGATGTTCTCGACCGATGTCGACGGCTACTTCATGGAGTTCGACAGCGAGCGCGCCGGTGGCTTCGGGCCGCTGCGCGCGTTGCCGCCGGACAAGCGGGTCGTGCTCGGCCTCGTGACGACCAAGCTCGGCGCGCTGGAGGACGCCGACGCGCTGAAACGCCGCATCGACGAGGCGGCGCGCATCGTGCCGCTGGATCGTCTGTGCCTCAGCCCGCAGTGCGGTTTCTCCAGCACGCACCATGGCAACGCGCTCTCGCACGACGACCAGTGGCGCAAGCTCGAACGCGTGGTCGAGGTGGCGGCGTCGATCTGGGGCTGACGCCAGTGAGGCGGCGCGCCGGACGGGCGCGCTCTAGGCGTCGCGTGGCCGCTCGTCCGGATGCGCGTACAGGCGCTCTCGCATGCGCGCGGCCGGCACGCCGGTCTCCGGCGCCTCCGTCAGCCAGCGGCACAGCCGCTGGTTCAGCGGCGCCGCCTGCCCGTGCCGCGCCGCCAGCCGCACGACTTCACCGCACAGCGCGTCGATCTCGGTCGGGCGCCGCAGGGCCAGGTCATCGGCCATGCTCGACCGCGCCTGGTCGTCGATGCGCAGCATGCGCGCCGCGACGCGCCGGAACAGCGGGGTCGGCAGGCGCAGCAGCAGTGGCATCAGCGCCGGCGCGGCGGCGCCGACGCGCGCCGGGCGGATGCCAGCGGCACGCAGTGCGGTCAGCGCCTCCGTCTGCAGCGCCGCGAGCACACTGCGATAGCCGTGGTCGAGCAGCTGCGCGCGCAGCGGCAGGCCGGACAAGGCATTGACCGGGTTGTTCAGGTTCAGCAGCAGCTTGCCCCACTGCAAGGGCTGCAGGTCGGCGTGCAGCTGCAGCGGCAGACCGGCCGCGGCGAAGCTCGGCGCCCAGGCCCGCAGCACGGGATCGTCTTCTGCCGCCAGCCGCCCCGAAGTGCCACGGTGCCAGTGGCCCGGGCCGAGCTGGGCGATGTTGAACGGCACCATGCCGGCCAGCACCCGCAGGCCGGGCGCTGCCGCCCGTGCCGCCTGCGCATTGCCGACGCCGTTCTGCAGCGACAGCACGGGCGTGCCCGGCGGCACGGCGCGCGCCAGCGCGGCCGCGGCATCGGCGGTCGCGCCGCTCTTGACGCACAGCAGCACGAGCGAAGGCGCCGTGCCGGAGCCTGCCGGGGGTGCGTCGTGCAGCCGCAGCGTGGGGGCGGGCAGCGCACTGTGCCCGCCGTCGAGGTCGGTCAGCGTCAGGCCGTGCTGGCGCAGTGCCTCCAGCACCCGCGGCCGCCCGATCAGGTGCACCTCGGCGCCGGGAACCTGTTGCAGCGCGCCGCCGATGAAGCAGCCGACGCTGCCGGCGCCCATCACCCACAACGGGCCGGGCGGCGCGGCGCGGCGTGGCCCGTGCGGCGGAGTCGTCAGCGGGTCGCCGGATGCGCGAGGTCGCGCAGGTGGGTCGGGCCGGCGCGGCGTTCGATGTCGGCCATCAGCGGCTTGAACAGACCCAGCGCGGCCAGCACCTCGAGCACGACGAACATCGGCGCCACCAGCAGGCCGATCAGGTCGTCGACGAAGGCGGGTTTGCGGCCTTCGTAGTAGTGGCCGATGAACTGGATGATCCAGCCGACGACGAAGCTGCCGACCCCCCAGGCGAGCCAACCGGCCGGGTCGACCCGGTGCGCGAGCGCCATCAGTGCGGCCACGCCGGCGCTCACCGCCAGCCCCAGCGACAGCGCGCCGCGTGTCAGGTACCAGGCGGCGACCAGCACAAAGACGACCCAGGCCGGCGTGAGCGCCAGTCCGGCGAACTCGAATGCCGGGCGCGACAGCAGCACGCCGATGCCGAAAACGATCAGCGGCACGCCCACGAGGTGGGTCGCGATGTTGCGCCGGTCGCGGTGGTATTCGGCGTACTGGGTGAGCAGCGTGGTCGCAGGGCGGAATGGCGTGGCCATGGCAAATCTCCTTGCACGGGCATGGTAGCGCAGCGCCCTAGAATCGCGCCAACACCTGCCCGCGGGGGCCCACGGGGCTGCGCATGAGCATCAAGAGCGACAAATGGATCCGGCGCATGGCCCAAGCCCACGGGATGATCGAGCCGTTCGAGCCCGGTCAGGTGCGCCAATCGCCTGGCGGCCAGCGCATCGTCAGCTACGGCACCAGCAGTTACGGGTATGACATCCGCTGCGCGCCGGAGTTCAAGGTCTTCACCAACATCCACAGCACGGTCGTGGACCCGAAGAACTTCGACGAGAAGAGCTTCGTCGACATCGAGGCCGACGTCTGCATCATCCCGCCGAACAGCTTCGCGCTGGCGCGCACGCTGGAGTACTTCCGCATCCCGCGCAACGTGCTGACGATCTGCCTGGGCAAGAGCACCTACGCGCGATGCGGCATCATCGTCAACGTGACGCCGCTCGAGCCCGAGTGGGAAGGGTTCGTCACCCTCGAGTTCAGCAACACGACGCCGCTGCCGGCCAAGATCTACGCCGGCGAGGGCTGCGCCCAGGTGCTCTTCTTCGAGAGCGATGAGGTCTGCGAGACCAGCTACAAGGACCGCGGCGGCAAGTACCAGGGACAACGCGGCGTGACGCTGCCGAAGACCTGAGCACCCGACGCCGACTGAGAACCACCGCACACATCACGGAGACCGAACCATGAAATGGGAAGGCCAGCGACGCAGCGAGAACGTCGAGGACCGCCGCAGCGCCGGCGGTGGCGGCGGGTTCGGGATCCCGCGCATCGGCGGTGGCGGCCTGAGCATCGGTGGCGTGCTGATCGCGCTCGTGGTCGGCTGGATCTTCGGCATCAACCCGCTGACGCTGCTCGGCATGATGGGCGGCGGCGAGGGCTCGACGGTCTCGTCCCCGCAGTCGCCGGCGCAGGCGCCGCCCGCGAGCGACGCCCGTGCGGGTTTCGTCAGCACCGTCCTGGCCGACACCGAGGACGTGTGGCGCAAGGTCTTCGCCGCCGCCGGCGGCACCTACCGCGAACCCAAGCTGGTGTTGTTTCGCGGCGTGACGCGCACCGCCTGCGGCACCGGCCAGTCGGCCATGGGGCCGTTCTACTGCCCGGGTGACCAGAAGGTCTACATCGACCTCGATTTCTTCGACACGCTGGCGCGCCGCATGGGCGCGCCGGGCGACTTTGCCCAGGCCTACGTGATCGCGCACGAGGTCGGCCACCACGTGCAGCACCAGCTCGGCGTGACCGACAAGGTCGAGGGCGCGCGCCAGCGCATGTCGACCGCCCAGTCGAACGCGCTGTCGGTGCGGGTCGAACTGCAGGCCGACTGCCTGGCCGGCGTGTGGGCCAACGGTTCGCAGCGCGGCAAGGGCTGGCTCGAGCAGGGCGACATCGAGGAGGCGATGAACGCCGCCACGCGCATCGGCGACGACACGCTGCAGCGCCAGTCGCAGGGCACGGTGGTGCCCGAGAGCTTCACCCACGGCTCGAGTGCGCAACGGGTCGCCTGGTTCAAGCGGGGCCTCGAAGGCGGCACCGTCGCCCAGTGCAACACGTTCGAGGACGCCCGCTGACGCCGCCGTCGACCGCTCCCGCGGCCTGACGCGCCGGCGTGTCAGGCCGGAAAGGTGCCGGGCCGCAGGATGTGGCGGCCGACGTCGGCGATCTGCGTGTGGCCGCAGAAGGCCATCGTGACGTCGAGTTCCTTGTGCAGGATCTGCAGCGCCTTCGTGACGCCGGCCTCACCCATCGCGCCGAGCCCGTAGACCATCGCGCGGCCGATCATCGTGCCGCGGGCGCCCAGCGCCCAGGCCTTCAGCACGTCCTGGCCGCTGCGGATGCCGCCGTCCATCCAGACTTCCAACCGGTCGCCGACCGCGTTCACGATCGCCGGCAGCGC
>JBDTUO010000265.1:0-4908 GCA_040007675.1 Rubrivivax sp. | reverse complement strand
GAGGAGCTCGACGACACCGGCGAGCTCAACGTCGGTCTCGGCATCCCGAACGTCGGCAGCTTCCGCCTCTCGGCGTTCCGGCAACGCGGCTCGATCGCCGCCGTCTTCCGCTGCATCCCGCGCGAGGTCCCGGCGCTGGAAACGCTGGGCGTGCCGCCGCTGATGTCGCAGCTGATCCAGGAGAAACGCGGCCTGATCCTGATGGTGGGTGCCACCGGCACCGGCAAGAGCACGACGCTGGCGTCGATGATCGAGTGGCGCAACCAGCAGGTCACCGGCCACATCCTGACGATCGAGGACCCGATCGAGTTCCTGTTCACGAACAAGAAGTCGATCGTCAACCAGCGCGAGGTCGGGCGCGACACGCAGAGCATGCAGGTGGCGCTGAAGAACGCCATGCGCCAGGCGCCCGACTGCATCATGATCGGCGAGATCCGCGACCGCGAGACGATGACCGCGGCGCTGTCGTACGCGCTGTCGGGCCACCTCGTGCTGGCCACGCTGCACGCGAACAACAGCTACCACGCGCTCGGCCGCATCCTGTCGTTCTACACGCCCGAAGCCCGGCCGACGCTGCTGTCGGACCTCGCCTCCGGGCTCAAGGCAGTCGTTTCGCAGCGCCTGCTGCGCGCCAACGCGGGCGGCCGCATCCCGGCGGTCGAGGTGCTGCTGAACACCAAGCTGGTGGCCGAGTTGATCGAGCGGGGTGACCTGGCCGGCGTGAAGGAAGCGGTCGAAAAATCGATGGCCCAGGGTTCGCAGACCTTCGAACACGACATCGCGCGCCTGATCACTGAAGGCCGGGTGTCACGCGACGAAGGGCTGGCCTTCGCCGATTCGCCGACCAACCTGATGTGGCGGCTGCAGAACGACAACGAGCCGTTGTCGCGCATCACGCCGCAGTCGAGCGAGCCCGAGACCGCCGAAGCGATCTTCACCGACGTCACGCTCGATGTGCGACCGGAGGACAAGGCGGCTGCCGCGGCAGCCCCCTGGCTCGTCCGCAAGTGACGGCCGCGGCGCCGGCCGCGACGACAATCGGGGGATGAACGAGACCCTGCGCCTGCTCGAGGCGCTGATCGAACGACCGTCGGTGACGCCGGAAGACGGTGGTTGCCAGGCACTGCTGCGCCGCCGGCTCGAAGGCGCCGGCTTCGTCTGCGAGGCCCTGGATGCCGGGCCGGATGGCGCACGCGTGGCCAACCTCTGGGCACTGCGCCGCGGCGGCGCGGCCGGCCCGACGCTCGCCTTCGCCGGCCACACCGACGTCGTCCCGACCGGCCCGCTGGAGCGCTGGACGAGCGACCCGTTCGTGCCCAGCTACCGCGACGGCCACCTCTACGGGCGCGGCGCGGCCGACATGAAGACCTCGATCGCGGCCTTCGTCGTCGCGGTGGAGCGTTTCGTCGCCGCCCATCCGCAGCACCCCGGCGCGATCGCGCTGCTGATCACGAGCGACGAGGAAGGCCCGGCCGTCGACGGCACCGTGCGCATGGTCGAGGCGCTGGCGGCACGCGGCGCGCGCATCGACGCGTGCATCGTCGGCGAACCGACCTCGGTGGCGCAGCTCGGCGACACGATCAAGAACGGCCGGCGCGGCAGCCTGTCGGGCCGCGCGACGGTGCACGGCGTGCAAGGCCACATCGCCTACCCGCAGCTCGCGCGCAACCCGATCCACGACCTCGCGCCGGCGCTGGCCGAGCTCGTCACGACGCGCTGGGACGACGGCAATGCCTTCTTCCCGCCGACCTCGTTCCAGGTCAGCAACCTGCACGCCGGCACCGGCGCCGGCAACGTGATCCCGGGCGCCGCGTTGCTGGACTTCAATTTCCGTTTCAGCACCGAGTCGACCCCGGAGCAGCTGCGCGCCCGCGTAGAAGCGCTGTTCGAGCAGCACGGCGTCGACGCCACGGTTCAGTGGACGCTCGGCGGCTCGCCCTTCCTGACGCCGCCCGGCACGCTGAGCGAGGCCCTCGGCGCCGCCATCGAAGCCGAGACCGGTCGCAGGCCGACGCTGTCGACCACCGGCGGCACGTCCGACGGCCGCTTCATCGCCCGCATCTGTGCCCAGGTGGTCGAGTTCGGGCCCCTGAACGCGACGATCCACCAGGTCGACGAGCGGGTCGAGCTGGCGAGCATCGAACCGCTGACGGTGATCTACCGGCGCACGCTGGAGAATTTCTTGCTGCGTGGCGGCCGCGCTGCCGCCCCCCCGTCCGCCCCGGATGCAGGCCCGGCATGAACGTGCACGCACTGATCGAAGACGCCGCGGCGCGCCTCGAGGCCGCCGGTGTCGCCTTCGGCCACGGCACGCTGAACGCCTTCGACGAGGCGGCGTGGCTCGTGCTGTGGCGGCTCGCGCTGCCGCTGGACGCGCTGGACGATGTCGCCGAGCTGGAGGTCGACGTCGAACGCCAGGCCGAGGTCGAGGCGCTGCTCGACGAGCGCATCGCCAGCCGCAAGCCGACCGCCTACCTGACCGGCGAAGCCTGGCTGCAGGGCGTGCCGTTCTACGTCGACGAACGCACCATCGTGCCGCGCTCCCTGATCGCCGAGCCGCTGGCCGACGGCACGCTCGACGCCTGGCTGGCGGCCGACACGACACGCGTGCTCGACCTGTGCACCGGCAACGGCAGCCTGGCGGTGCTCGCCGCGCTGGCCTGGCCCGAGGTGCACGTCGACGCGACCGACCTCTCGTCCGACGCGCTCGCGGTGGCCGAGCTGAACCTGCAGCGCCACCACCTCGAAGCACGTGTGACGCTGCGCCAGGGTGATGGCCTGGCGGCCGCGCGCGGCGCCTACGAGCTGATCCTGTGCAACCCGCCCTATGTCAACCGGGCATCGATGGCGGCGCTGCCACCCGAGTTCCGCGCCGAGCCGGCGCTGGCGCTGGACGGCAACCGCGCCGGTGGCGACGACGGCATGGACTTCGTGCGCTTGCTGATCGCGGGTGCCTCGCGCCACCTCGCGCCGCAGGGCGTGATGGTGCTCGAGGTCGGCCACGAACGGGCGCATTTCGAGGCGGCGTTTCCGGTGCTGGAGACGGTCTGGCTGCCGACCAGTGCCGGCGACGACCAGGTGCTGCTGTTGACGCGCCAGGCGCTGGAGGCGCTCACATGATCACCCTGCGCGGCATCACGCTGCGGCGCGGCGCCAAGGTCGTGCTGCAGGACGCGAGCTTGACGCTCAACCCGGGCGAGAAGGTCGGCCTGGTCGGCCGCAATGGGGCCGGCAAGTCGAGCCTGTTCGCGCTGCTCGCCGGCCGGCTGCACGCCGACGCGGGCGACGTCGAGATGCCGGCCCGCTGGCGCCTCGGCGAGGTGGCGCAGGACATGCCCGAGACCGCCGACGGCGCGACCGACTTCGTGCTCCAGGGCGACCGGCCGCTCGCCGCGGCGCAGGCGGCGCTGCTGGAGGCCGCGCGCGCCGACGACGGCCACGCGATTGCCGACGCCCACCTGGCGCTCGACGAGGCCGGCGCATTTGACTCGCGCGCCCGAGCGCAGTCGCTGCTGCTCGGCCTGGGTTTCCGCAGCGAGCAGCTCGACGCGCCGGTGAACAGCTTCTCGGGGGGCTGGCGCATGCGACTGCAGCTCGCGCGCGCGCTGATGAACCCGGCCGAACTGCTGCTGCTCGACGAGCCGACCAACCACCTGGACCTGGACGCGCTGGTCTGGGTCGAAGGCTGGCTGCAGCGCTTCACCGGCACGCTGATCGTCATCAGCCACGACCGCGAGTTCCTCGACGCGATCACGCGCGTCACCGTGCACGTCGACCAGGCGACGCTGACGCGCTACGGCGGCAACTACACCACCTTCGAGGAGATGCGCGCCGAGCGGCTGTCGCAGCAGACCGCGGCGGTTGCCAAGCAGCAGGAGCGGGTCGCCCACCTGCAGCGCTTCATCGACCGCTTCCGCGCGAAGGCGAGCAAGGCACGCCAGGCGCAGAGCCGCGTGAAGGCGCTCGCGCGCATGGAGCGGCTCGCGCCGGTGCTGACCGAGAGCGAGTTCGAGATCGAATTCCGCGAGCCGACGAACCTGCCGAACCCGATGTTGTCCTTGCAGGGCCTGAGCTGCGGCTACCGGACGGCCGACGGCGCGCCGGACATCGTCATCGTGCGCCGTGCCGAACGCACCGTGCTCGCGGGTCAGCGCATCGGCATCCTCGGCGCCAACGGCCAGGGCAAGTCCACGCTGGTCAAGACGATCGCGCACGCGCTGCCGCCGCTGGCAGGCCAGATCGTCGAGGGCAAGGGGCTGGCGATCGGCTACTTCGCGCAGCAGGAGATGGACCTGCTGCAGCCGGACGACACACCGCTGCAGCGCATGGTGCGGCTGGCGCGGGACAGCGCCCACCCCGGACGCGAGCAGGAACTGCGCAACTTCCTCGGCCGCTTCCGCTTCGATGGCGACATGGCACACCAGCGCGTCGGCACGCTGTCGGGCGGCGAGCGCGCGCGGCTGGTGCTGGCCGGCATCGTGTGGCTGCGGCCGAACCTGCTGCTGCTCGACGAGCCGACCAACCACCTCGACCTCGCGACCCGCGAGGCGCTGTCGATCGCACTGAACGAATTCGACGGCACCGTGATGCTGGTCAGCCACGACCGCGCGCTGCTGCGCGAAGTCTGCGACGAGTTCTGGCTCGTCAGCCGCGGCGGCGTGCAGCCCTTCGACGGCGACCTCGACGACTACCAGCGCTGGCTGCTGGACGTCGCGCGCGCGGTCGCCCGCGGCCTGCCGCCACCGGCGCTGCCCGGCACACCGGCGATACCGGACGCGGCCGGGGCGTCTGCGCCGTCGCCCGCACCGGCACCCGTCGCGCGCACGCCCGCCGCGCCGTCGGCCGAGCCCGCGCCGGCGTTGCGCGACGACCGCAAGGGCGACAAGCAGGCGCGCGCCCGCCGCGGCG
>JBDTUO010000264.1:0-4917 GCA_040007675.1 Rubrivivax sp. | reverse complement strand
GAGCTGCTTGTCCCACCAGTGCATGTCGTGCTCGTGCAGTCGGCGGCCGAGTTGTGTGCCGACCCGCAGCAGCCGCTCCTGGTAGGGCAGCTCGAAACGCAGGCCCTGCTCGACCATCGTCGGATACAGGTACCACTCGCTCTGCGGGAACGGCTTCGTGAAGACGCCCTTCTCTTTCCACCAGTCCAGGCCGTGGGTCTCGCTGCCCTCGCTCAGTTCGGCGCTGGCGGCGCGGCACAGCGCGTCCCAGATCTGTTCGCGGCCGTGTGCCTGGCCCAGAGGCAGCGAGAAGTCCCCGTATTCGCTCTTCAGTGGCACACCGGCCGCGCCCTTGTTGATCGAGGCGTTGTACTTCTCGATCAAGCCGGTGCGCAGCGCCAGCTCCGTGGCCACATCGGTGAAATCGCGCGCCTCGCCACGGACCGCCACCGCAGGCTGGCGCAACGCGAAGCCCTGGTGGTCCCAGAACTGCTCGACGTACTTGGTGCTGCCGATGCGGATCAGCTGCAGGCTTTCCAGGTCGGTGGCGTCGGGCAGCAGGATGTCGGCGAAGTGGTTCGTCTCGTCGTGCGTGTACGCGAAGGCGACGACGAAGGGGAAGCGCGCCATCTTCTCGCCCAGGGCCTGCGTGTCCCAGAACGAGATGGCCGGGTTCGTGCGGTAGACGAACCAGACCTCAGGCAAGGTCACCCGCGGCAGTCCTTTCGGCGTGTCATCGAGGAACATCCACGAAAAGTGCGTCGGCCCCAAGGCCTGGCTCCACGGCCCGTCGGCCGCCAGCGGAACCATCGTGCGGTAGGCGTTGCGGATGTTCGGCGAAGGTGACCAGTGTGCCTTGTCGGTCGGGTTCAGCGGGTAGTGCATGAAGCCGTCCGGGCCGGGCTTGACGCTTTCCAGACGTTCGGACAGCGGCCGGTTCAGGCGCACCGTGGTGCCGAGCGTGCCGCCGGGCACTTCGAGTCCTCCCACCAGCACGGCCATCAGGGTGCGCGCCCAGCAGCATTCGTAGCCACCCCAGCCGTTGTTGACCGTCTTGCCCAGCGTCACCGCCACCGGGCGCAAAGGCATCGTGCGGCCTTCGATGGCTATGGTCTGGCCGACGCAGGCATGATCGATGAATTCGTTGGCGATGCGCCGCATGTGCTCGGCTGGCACGTCGCAGATGCCTTCGGCCCACTCGGGCGAGTACCTCCGCATGTGCTCGACCAGCTGCGTGAAGGCCGTGTTCCCGTTCAAGCGGCCGTCGGCCAGCAACTCGTCGTCGGCGCCGATCTCCACGGCGTCGACTTCGTAGTGGCCTTCCAGCGCTTCGTGCTGATCCGGCGCATCGTGCACCCGGGCGCCCTGCGCTGTCGTGTCCCACACCAGCGGCTTGCGAGTGGCGCGGTCCCGCAGGTAGTAGCCGTGCGGCCCGACCAGGTACGGCGACGCGGTGCGCTGCGCCAGAAAGGGCAGATCGAGCCGTTCGCGCGGCACCTCGTGCAGCAGCACGTGGATCAGCGCGAACAGGAAGGCGGCATCGGTCTTCGGCTTGATCGGCACCCACTGCGCCGAACACGCGCCGGTCACCGACAGGTGCGGCTCGACCTGCACGCGCTTCATGCCGCGCACGCGCGCATTCGAATGGCGCCAGATTCCGACCACACCGCCCGAGGCCTCGATGTTCGAGCCGCAGGAGATCAGGTAGTCGCAGCGCGGCGTGTCGGGCGCGACGATGAAGGCGCGGTGCCAGAACTCGCCGTACAGGTGCTCGGAGTGGTAGCACTTGACGCCCTGGCCCGAGCCGAAGCCCATGTCCATCGGCCCCCAGGCGCCCAGGAAGGCAGGAAAGGTCCCCATGTAGGACTGCGGCGTGCCGCCGCCACCGAAGCTGGCGGCGACGCGCGGATAGCCCGACCCATCGAGCAGGCCGTCGGCGCGCACCGTGTTCAGCTTGTCGGCGATCAGCGTGAAGGCTTCGTCCCAGCTGATGGGCACGAAGCCCGGATCCTGGTCACGGCCCTTCTGCGGGTTGCTGCGCTTCATCGGCGTCAGCACCCGGTTCGGGTTGTAGGTTTTCTGCACCAGGCCGAAGGCCTTGACGCAGACCTTGCCGCCGCCGGGGTGGATGTCGGCCGCAGAGAAGTTCGGCTCGATTTCGGTGGCCACGCCATCGACCACCTTGACCGTCAGCAGGTCCGGGCCGGCGACGCACTGGTAGCAATAGGTCGGCACGTGCCGGGTCTGCGGGTCGCTCATGAGATGCCTGCCTTCCTTGCCTTCTCGGCGAGCCGCGACTCGGTCTTCGCCACGTCGACGATGAAGCGGCCGTGCCTGCCGTTGCAGACCGCCTCGACCTCGTCGCTGCCCTTGACCTCGAAGCTCACCGCGCGGCCCTTGACTTCGGCGATGCGCACCTCGAGCGTGACGTGCATGCCCATCAGTGTGGCCGCCAGGTGGTCGAGCTCGACACGCGTGCCCACCGAGTCCTCGCCTGCATCGAGGTGCTGCAACAACAGGTTGCGGCAGGCGACTTCGATGTCGCGCACCAGCATCGGCGTGGCATAGACGCGCGCCTTCTCGCCCATGAAATCGATCGTGCGCTCGCGGTCCACGGTGACCGTGGTGGTCTCGGCGAGACCGGCTTGCAGGCTGCTCTTCATGGCGGGTTCCTTTCGTTGAACTTGGGGCTAAGTCGTTCTCACAGACCCATGTAGGCCTGCTGCACCTGCGGGTCGCGCAGCAGCTGCGGGCCTCCGCCCTCGAGGACGATGTGCCCGCCCTCCATCACATAGCCGCGGTCGGCGATGGCCAGCGCAGCGCGCGCGTTCTGGTCGACCAGCAGAATGGTCGTGCCGGATGATTTCAACGCGGCCACCTGGGCGAAGATCTCGGCCACCAAGCGTGGCGCGAGGCCCATGCTCGGCTCGTCGAGCAGCAGCAGGCGCGGGTCGCCCATCAGGGCGCGGCCGATGGCCAGCATCTGCTGCTGGCCGCCGGACAGGTTGCCGGCGAGTTGCCGGCGCTTGTCGCGCAAGACGGGAAACAGCGCGAACACGTGCTCGATCGTGTGCCTCGAACCGCGCGCAAAGGCGCCCAGCTCCAGGTTTTCCAGCACCGTCATCGGTGCGAACACCTGCCGGCCTTCGGGCACCTGAACGATGCCCATCATCACGCGCTGGCGCGCATGTCGCCCGCCGATGTCCTCGCCATCGAAGTGCACGCTGCCGCCGTGCACGGGCTGGACGCCGGACAAGGCCTTCAGCAAGGTCGTCTTGCCCGCACCATTGGCGCCGACCAACGCCACCAGTTCGCCCTTCGCCACGCTCAGGCTGACGCCCGACAGTGCCGGAATGCGGCCGTAGCGGCTTTGCAGGTCTCGCACCTCAAGCATCGGTGTCCACGGTGCCGTCGCCGGCCGCGCCAAGATAGGCCTCGATGACCTGCGGGTCCCGGCTGACCTCTTCCGGTGTGCCGTCGGCGAGCACGCAGCCGTGATCGAGCACGGTGACGCGGTCGGACACGCCCATCACCAGCTTCATGTTGTGTTCGACCAGCAGCACGGTCGTGCCCTCGACGGCCAGGCGCTTGATCAGCGTGTCGATGTCCTGCGCTTCGGTAGCGTTCAGGCCGGCGGCGGGTTCGTCCAGCAGCAGCAGCCTGGGTTCCGCCGCCAGCGCGCGCGCAATCTCGAGCCGCTTCAGGGCGCCGTAGGGCATGGCGTCCGCCGCCGCGTCCTCGTAGGCCGACAGGCCCACCGTGCGCAGCAATCGCCGGGCGGCGTCGCGGCAGGCCCCCTCGGCACGCACCAGGCCCGGCAGGCGCAGCAGGCACGTCAGCAGCGACGCATGCTCGCGCAGGTGCCGGCCGGTCATCACGTTTTCCAGCACCGACATGTTGAAGAACACCTGCAGGTTCTGGAAAGTACGGCCGATGCCGGCGGCGGCGAAGCGGTGGGTGGGAAGGCCGGCAAGCTCGACGTCGCCCAGGCGGATGCTGCCGGCGTCGGGCCGGTAGACACCGCTGAGCATGTTGAGCAGGCTGGTCTTGCCCGCGCCGTTGGGGCCGATGATCGAGTGGACCGTGCCCGCGCGCACCGCCAGGCTCACGTCCTGGTTGGCGTGAACCCCCCCGAAGGCCTTGCCCAGGCCCTGCACCGACAGCAGCGTCATGGCCGCCTGCGTGCCCACCACTGCGCCAGCGTGGGCACCACGCCCTGCGGGAAGAACACCATGGTGGCGATCAGCACGGCGCCGAAGACCATCATCTCGTAGTCCTTCAGCACCGTCAGCAGTTGCGGCAGCATGGTCAACACCGCTGCGCCGACCACGGCGCCGAAGATCGACGCCATGCCGCCGAACACGACCATGATCACGAGTTCGATCGAGTGCGCGAACGACGCCTTGGCCGGGGTGATGAACCCCGAGTAGTGCGCCATCAGCGCACCGGCGAACGCGGCCACCACTGTCGAAAGCACGAATACCTGCAGCTTGGCGCGGGCGCTGTCGATGCCCAGCGTCTGCGCCGCCACTTCCGAGCCGTGCAAGGCACGCAATGCACGGCCGCGCGGTGATTCGATGAGGTTGAAGGCCAGCCAGACCGTGGCCAGCATCACCGCGCCGCTGACCCAGTACCAGGTCTGCTCCCCCGCCACGGTCCACCCGAACAGCACCAGCGCGGGCACCGACATGCCATCGGGTCCGCCGGTGAAGCGGTCTTCGGTGGTGATGACGATGGAGATGATGATGCCCAGCCCCAGCGTCGCCATCGCCAGCGTGTGCCCTTTCAGGCGCAGCGTCGGCCGCCCGATCAGCAGCGCCAGCAGCCCCACCGCCGCGCAGGCCAGCGGCAGCGACAGCCAGGGCGCCAGCCCGTAGTGGGTGGCCAGGATGGCGCTGCCGTAGCCGCCCAGCGCGAAGAAGCCGGCGTGGCCCAGGC
>JBDTUO010000263.1:0-4958 GCA_040007675.1 Rubrivivax sp. | reverse complement strand
GCATGCTGGTGCAGATGAGCAAGGCGCTGGGCGCGCTGCTGCGCACCAGCTTCGAGCTGTCGACCACCAAGCCGCAGGGCCCGCGGCTGTCGCTGCCCATGCACCGCGCCGTGCTCGACGCCGTCATCGCGCGCTCGCCGGCGCGGGCGGAAAAGGCGATCCTGGTGCTGATCGACGGCGCCGGCGAGGATATTCAGCAGGTGCTGGCGACCCGTCGCAAGCTGCCGTCGCTGGCCGGGGCCGGGCGCGAGTTGAAGGCGCCGGCGCCACCGCGCCGCCGACGGGATGCGGCGCCATGACGAGCGCCCACGACGCTTGCATCGTCGATCTGCGGGCGCGCTTGTTCCGGGTGCCGCTGGCCGAGGTGCTGAGTGACGCCATGCACGGCGATCACACCCACTTCGAACTGATCACCGCCACCGTGTCCCTCGCCGACGGACGCCAGGGAACCGGCTACACCTACACCGGCGGCAAGGGCGGCCATGCGATCCGCGCGATGCTGACGCACGATCTCGCACCGGCGGTGATCGGTCGAGGCGCCGGTGACGTGGAGGCGCTGCACGATGTCTGCCAGCACCACGTGCACTACGTCGGGCGTGGCGGCATCGCGTCGTTCGCGATCTCGGCCCTCGACATCGCGCTGTGGGACCTGCGCGGCCAGCAGCGGGGCCAGCCGCTGTGGCGCATGGCGGGTGGCGCGGGCCGGACCTGTCGCGCGTACTTCGGTGGCATCGACCTGATGTTCCCGCTCGATCGCCTGCTGGCGAATGTGGACGGCTACCTGGCCCAGGGCCTGGACGCGGTGAAGATCAAGGTCGGGCGGCCGCGGCTGGACGACGACGTCGAGCGGGTCGCTGCGGTGCGTGCGCGCATCGGGCCTGCGGCGCCGCTGATGGTCGATGCCAACTACGGCATGAGCGTCGAGCAGGCGATCGAAGCCGCGCGTCGCTTTTCCGCTCACAACCTGCTGTGGTTCGAGGAGCCGATCGTGCCGGAGGACCTGGCCGGATATGCGCGCATCGCGGCCGAATCGGGTGTGCCGCTGGCGATGGGCGAAAACCTGCACACGCTGCCCGAGTTCGAGGCCGCGCTGGCGCACGCGAAGCTGTCGTTCATCCAGCCCGATGTGTCGAACTGCGGTGGCATCACCGGCTGGCTGCGCGTGGCGGCGCTTGCACGGCGCCACGGTCTGCCGGTCTGCTCGCACGGCATGCAGGAACTGCATGTGAGCCTGATGGCCGGCCTGCCCGGCAGCGGCTGGATGGAAGTGCACAGCTTCCCGATCGACAGCTACACGCGGCGCCCGCTGCAGATCGAGGACCGGCGGGCCGTGTGTCCCGACGAGCCCGGCATCGGGGTCGAATTCGACTGGCAACGGCTGCGCCCGCACGAGGTCGCTCAGCCCACTTGAGGACGGACCACGATGAAGATCCTGATCACCGGCGGCGCCGGCTTTGTCGGCCGCCGCCTCGCACAGTCGCTGCTGGCGCGCGGCACGATCGGCGGCCGGGCGATCCAATCGATCGTGCTCGCCGACCAGGTGGCACCGCCACCGGCCCTGCTGGCCGACGGCCGCGTCTCGGCCCGTGTCGGGCCGCTGCGTGAACAATGCGACGCGCTGGTGGGCGACGGCGTCGACGGCGTCTTCCACCTCGCGTCGGCGGTGTCGGGTGAATGTGAGACCGACTTCGAGCTCGGCCTGCGGTCCAACCTCGACACGACGCGGTCCTTGCTCGATGCGCTGCGCCGGCGCACCGAAGGCGGTGCGCCCGCCGCGCGCTTGTTGTTCTCCAGTTCGGTCGCGGTGTTCGGCCCCGACGACGGGCACCCGCTGCCCGACCGGGTCGCCGACGACACCCGCACGACGCCGCAGACGAGCTACGGCACGCACAAGCTCGTGTGCGAGCAACTGATCGCCGACTACACCCGCAAGGGCTACGTCGACGGACGGTCGGCGCGGCTGATGACGGTGACGGTGCGCCCCGGGCGGCCGAACGGGGCCGCAAGTTCGTTCTTCAGCGGCATCATCCGCGAGCCGATCGCCGGCGAGGTGACGGTCTGCCCGGTCGACGCCAGCGTCTCGCACCCGGTCTCGTCGCCACAGCGCACGGTGGACGGGCTGATCGCGGTCTACGAGGCGGAGCGGGCAGCGCTCGGCAGCCGCACCGCACTGAACCTGCCGGCGCTGAACGTGACGGTGCAGCAGATGCTCGATGCGCTGGAGGCCGTCGCCGGCCCGGCGGTGCGCGCGCGGGTGCGCTTCGAGCGCGACGAGCGTATCGCCGGCATCGTCGCCGGCTGGGCGCGCGGCGCGAGTGCGGAGCGGGCCGGCGCGCTCGGGCTGCAGCCGGAAGCGAACTTCGAGGACATCGTGCGGCAGTACATCGCCGACTGTGCCGGCCAACCGTCGGCGTTGAAAGGATTGTCGTGAACCAGATCGATCTGAGCGGCCGCGTGGCGGTCGTGACCGGCGGTGCGCAGGGCATCGGGCTGGCGATCGCCGAGCGATTCCTGCGCTCGGGGGCGTCGGTGCGGCTGTGGGACGTCGACGCCGAGCGTCTCGCTGGCGCGTGCCGCACGCTGGGGGCACTCGGCTCCGTGGCCGCGCAGGTGGTCGAGCTGACCGACGACGCCGCGGTGGCAGCCGCCACGGCTGCCGCGATCGATGGCGCCGGCCGCATCGACGTGCTGGTCAACAACGCCGGCATCACCGGCGGCAACGACACCACCTGGGGCCTGGACCCGGACGTGTGGCGGCGTGTGATCGAGGTCAACCTGATCGCGCCGTACCTGACCTGCCGCCACGTCGTGCCGCGCATGCTGGCCACCGGCGGGGGCCGCATCATCAACATCGCATCGGTCGCCGGCAAGGAAGGCAATCCGAACGCGTCGCACTACAGCGCGAGCAAGGCCGGGTTGATCGCGCTGACGAAGTCGCTCGCGAAGGAGACGGCGACGAAGAACATCCTCGTCAACGCGATCACGCCGGCGGTGGCGAAGACGGCGATGGTCGACCAGATGACGCCGCAGCACATCGACTACATGCTGTCCAAGATCCCGATGGGCCGCTTCCTCGAACCGGCCGAGATTGCCGCGATGGTGGCCTGGCTGGCCAGCGACGACTGTTCGTTCACGACTGGCGCCGTGTTCGACATCACCGGCGGGCGGTCGACCTACTGAATCCGCGGGCGCGGCACCGTCACCCGATGCGCCCGAGCAGCAGGTATTCCATCAGCGCCTTCTGCACGTGCATCCGGTTCTCGGCCTCGTCCCAGACGACCGACTGCGGGCCATCGATCACGTCGGCGGCGACTTCCTCGCCGCGGTGCGCCGGCAGGCAGTGCATGAACAGCGCGTCGGGCTTGGCCACCGCCATCATCTCGGCGTCGACGCACCAGTCGGCGAAGGCCTTTCGTCGCGCGTCGTTTTCGGCCTCGTAACCCATGCTGGTCCAGACGTCGGTCGTGACGACGTCGGCGCCTCGGCAGGCGTCCATCGGGTCCTTGAAGCTGCGGTAGCAAGCGGTGTCGCGCACGCCTGCCACGTCGGGGTCCACCTCGTAGCCGCGCGGCGTGCTCAGGTGCAGCGTGAAGCCGAGTACCTCGGCCGCCTGCAGCCAGCTGTTGGCCATGTTGTTGCCGTCGCCGACCCAGGCCACCACCTTGCCGGCGATGCGACCACGCTGCTCGATGCAGGTGAACACGTCGGCCAGGATCTGGCACGGGTGGTACTCGTTCGTCAATCCGTTGATGACCGGCACGCGCGAGTGCGCCGCGAAGGTCTCGATCTTGGTCTGCTCGAAGGTCCGGATCATCACCAGGTCGACCATGCGGCTGATGACGCGTGCGCTGTCCTCGACCGGCTCGGCGCGGCCGAGTTGGCTGTCGCCGGTGGTCAGGTGCACGACCGAGCCGCCCATCTGGTACATGCCGGCCTCGAAGCTGACCCGCGTGCGCGTGCTCGCCTTCTCGAAGATCATCGCCAGCGTGCGGTCGACGAGCGGTTGGTAGCGCTCGTAGTTCTTGAACCGGGTCTTGATGATGCGAGTGCGGTCGAGCAGGTAGGCGTACTCCTCGGCACGCAGGTCCTTGAACTGCAGGTAGTGCTTCATCAGGCGGTCGCCAGGCTTCATTCGTCGTGCAGGAACTGCCGAACCAGCGGCACCAGGATGGCGACGATCTGGTCGGCTTCGTCGGCGCTGAGGACCAGCGGCGGCACGAGGCGGATCACGCGGTCGGCGGTGACGCTGAGCATCAGCCCGGACTCGGCGGCGCGCTGCAGCAGCACACCGCAGTCGCGGTCGAGCTCGATGCCGATCATCAGCCCCTGGCCGCGCACCTCGACGACGCCGGACAAGCCTTCGAAGCCCTGCTCGAGCGCGTCCGAGAGCCGCGTGCCGACACGCGCCGCGTTGTCGAGCAGCCCGTCGTCGCGCATGATGCGCAGCGTCTCGACACCGGCCCGCATCGCCAGCGGGTTGCCGCCGAAGGTCGTGCCGTGGTTGCCCGGGCCGAAGATGTGCTGCGCCTTCGGACCGACGACGACGGCGCCGATCGGCACGCCGGAGCCTAGCCCCTTGGCGAGCGGCATCACGTCGGGCACCACTCCGGCCCACTGGTGGGCGAACCACTTGCCGGTGCGGCCGAGGCCGCACTGCACCTCGTCGAGCATCAGCAGCCAGTCGTGTTCGTCGCAGGCCCGCCGCAAGCCCTGCAGGTAGTCCCAGCGCGACGGGTTGATGCCGCCTTCGCCCTGGATCGTCTCCAGGAACACCGCGACGACGTTCGGGTTTTCGCGCGCGACCTTGTCGATCGCCGCGAGGTCGTTCATCGGCACCCGCACGAAACCCTCGACGAGAGGGCCGAAGCCGGCCTGCACCTTCGGGTTGCCGGTGGCCGACAGGGTGGCGATCGAACGCCCGTGGAACGCCTTCTCGTAGACGATCACCTCCGGGCGCT
>JBDTUO010000262.1:0-4978 GCA_040007675.1 Rubrivivax sp. | reverse complement strand
GTCTTGTCGTCAGACCTTGTGGGTCGACAGCAGCAGGCTGGTTTCGGTCTGGCCGATGCCGTCGATCTGACGGATGCGACCCAGCACGCGGTCGAAGGCCTCCAGGCTGTCGGCGCGCAGCTCGGCCACGATGTCCCAGCGCCCGTTGGTCGTGTGCAGGGTCTGCACCGCGGGGTCGCCGCGCAGCCGGTGCAGCACGGCATCGCCGCGGTTGCCTTCGACCGCGATCGTCATCAACGCGACGATCCGATGCTCCTCGACCTGCGGTCGCACACGCACGGTGTAGCCGGTGATGGTGCCCTCGGCCTCGAGCTTGGAGACGCGGTTCTGGACCGTGCCGCGTGCCACGCGAAGCTGCTTCGCGAGCGACGCGACGGTCGCCCGCGCGTTCGCCCTCAGCAGCGACAGCAGCTCATGGTCCAGATCGTCCATTCCAGCATATTGCCAGTTTCTCGTGTCAATGCGACCTGCTTCATGCACATATCGATCGGTTTTGTGGCTTCCTATTGGTTGCCAGGGCGCTGAAGATCAGAGCATCGCAACTCCAGGAATCGTGTCGTGGTTGACTACATCGGCGTCTCCGACATTCGCCAGCTGGTGCAGCGGGTGGGGGTCGGCGCGTTCATCGAGCGGTTGGCGGCCGAACTTCAGACCGACTATGGCCGGTGGGCAGACTTCGAGAAGACCGCGCGCCTGGCGAGCCATTCACGCGACGGCGTCATCGAGCTGATGCCGACCAGCGACGGCCGCCTGTACGCGTTCAAGTACGTCAACGGCCACCCGAAGAATACGCGCGACGGCCTGCTGACGGTGACCGCCTTCGGCGTGCTGGCCGACGTCGCGAGCGGCTATCCGCTGCTGCTGTCGGAGCTGACGCTGACGACAGCGCTGCGCACCGCCGCGATGTCTGCGCTGGCGGCGCGCTGGCTGGCGCGTCCGGGCAGCCGGACCATGGCGCTGATCGGCAATGGCGCGCAGAGCGAGTTCCAGGCGATCGCGTTCGCGCGCCTGCTGGGTATCGAACACCTGCGGCTGTACGACGTCGACCCGGCGGCCAGCGCCAAGCTCGTGCGCAACCTCGCGGCGCTGCCCGACACCGCCCGCCTGCGGGTTCAGGTCTGCGCGTCGACCGCCGACGCGGTGGCCGGCGCCGACATCGTGACGACGGTGACCGCGGACAAGCGCAACGCGGTGATCCTGACGCCGGAGATGGTGCGGCCCGGCATGCACCTGAACGCCGTCGGCGGCGACTGCCCGGGCAAGACCGAGCTGCACGCCGACATCCTGCGCCGCGCGGATGCACGCATCGTCGTCGAGTACGCGCCGCAGTCGCGCGTCGAGGGCGAGATCCAGCAGCTGGCGCCCGAAGAGGCGCTGGTCACCGAGTTCACGCAGATCGTCACCGGTGAGGTCGTGGGGCGGCGCCGTGCCGACGAGCTGACGATCTTCGACTCGGTGGGTTTTGCGCTCGAGGACTACACGGCGCTGCGCTTCCTGCGCCGCTTGCTGCAGGAACACCCCGACCTGCGCCGCCAGATTGACCTGTTGCCGCAGGTGGAAGACCCGAAGGACCTGTTCGGCGGCATGCTCGGCGCGAGCGCCGCGCCGGCGCGGCGGCTGCGTCGGGTCGCCTGAGCGGATCGATCGACCCGCTCGGCGGCGCAGACCCGGCTCTTCAGCTGCGCGGCGCGCGCGTCACGCGTACCTTGCCGCCGGTCGTCACCAGCACGACGGCGTCACCGGGCGCGATCGGTTCGTTGCCGCGCGCCTGCACGATAGCCCGCCGTTCGCCGCTGCGCAGCTCGACGAGGATCTCGAGCGCTTCTTCGCGTGTGCCCATGCGTTCTACCGCGTTGCCGACCACGCCCCCCACCACCGCGCCGAGCACGCCGACGACGATCCCATCCCGGTGGCCGCCGACCGACGACCCCGCGACCCCGCCGATGACGCCGCCGGCAGTGGCGCCGACGCCCGACTGCGAACCCTCGACGACGACGGGCCGCACCGACAGTACCCTCGCATCGACGACGGTCGACAGGCGCTGCGCGTCGCTGCGGCTGACCACGTCTGGGCTGGTGGTCGTGCAGGCACCCAGCACACCGGCGGCGGCCAGGGCGATCAGGGCGCGTGAAAAATGCAGCATGTAAAAGTCCTCCAGCGGCGATTGGACCGCAGGCCGCACCCGGTTTCGCGGAGCAGCAGGTAAAGAAATGTGGCTCGACATCGGGCGGCCGTGCCGCGTTCAGCGGCGGCGTGCGGGTCAGCCGTGCAGCCGGCTCGTGCGGGGCACGGACGCCAGCAGAAACTCCATCTGGTCGACCAGAATGCGGCGACCGCGCAGGATCATGTCCTCGTGCAGGCTGGGCACGTAGGGCAGGTACAGCAACGTCATGTGCGCCTCTTCGGGCATCCGGTTGCCCTTGCGGCCGTTGCAGGGTCGGCACGCGGTGATGCAGTTCATCCAGCTGTCGACCCCGCCGCGCGACACCGGCACGATGTGTTCGCGCGTCAGGTCGTCGAAGCCGTAGCGGCCGCCGCAGTACGCGCAGAAATGCCGGTCACGCACGAACAGCTTCGGGTTGGACAGCGCCGGTGCCTGGCGCCACGCCCGCGTCGGCACCGCACCGCGCACCGCGATGATCGGGTGCAGCTCGATGCGCGACTGCAGACCGGTGGCGCGCTGGATGCCGCCGCGCAGAACGTGGCAGGCGTCGCCGAGCGTCCAGGCCACGCCATCGCTGGCATACAGCACGGCGGCGTCGCGCGCGCTGACCCACGCCTGCGGGCGACCGGATACATCGAGTTGCAGCACGTCCATGACCCACGAGCGTAGCGCAATCTGCATCCGACAGGCGTGCATTCCACGGGCACGCCGCGGCCCCTGGGGCACATCACTAGACGGCGCACCCTAGAGGAGAACGGGCGAAGCGAATCTGTCAGGCGTGCATCGCGTGCAAAATAGAACGATCGTTCTCTTTTATCCCATGGCCGATTCCTTCTCCTCTCGCTCGATCCAGCCTGGCAGCGCCCGCACGGCGGCGCGCAGCCTGCACAAGGGCCAGCAGACGCGGGCGGCGATCCTCGATGCTGCACTCGGTCTGGCGTCGCAGATGGGGCTCGAGGGTCTGTCGATCGGCGCGCTCGCCGAGGTCACGGGCATGAGCAAGTCCGGCGTCTTCGCGCACTTCGGTTCGCGCGAGGAACTGCAGATCTCCGTCATCCGCGAGTACCACGCGCGGTTCGAGGACGAGGTGTTTTTCCCGGCCGTTCAGGAAGCTCGGGGTCTGCCGCGGCTGCGGGCGCTGTTCGAGCGCTGGATACAGCGGGTCGCGGTCGAGCTCGACTCAGGCTGCATCTACATCAGCGGCGCGGTCGAGTTCGACGACCGGCCGGGCCCGGTGCGCGACGCGCTGGCATCGATGGTGCGCGCCTGGCACGCCGCGCTCCAGCGCGCGATCGAGTTGGCGGTCGAGGTCGGCGATCTCCGGGCCGACACCGACCCGGCACAGTTGTTGTTCGAGGTGCACGGGCTGATCCTCGCGCTGCACCACGACGCGCGGTTTCTGCGCCACCCGGGTGTGCTCGACCGCGCGCGCGCCGCGTTCGACCGCATGCTGACCCACTACCAGGCCGATCCGTCCGCCCGACCCGGTTCCCTTTCCGTCCCGACTCAGGAGTAAGTTCTCGATGCCCTCATACGCCCCGCCCTTGCGCGACATGCAGTTCGTGATGCACGAACTGCTCGTCGCTGCCGACACGCTGGCCGCGCTGCCGCGTCACCGCGAGGTCGACGCCGCCACGCTGGACGCCGTGATCGAGCAGGCCGGCAAGTTCGCCGCCGAAGTGATCGCGCCGCTCAACGCGAGCGGCGACGCCGAGGGCTGCACGCTCGACACGACGACCCATGAGGTGACCGCGCCCAAGGGCTTCAAGGCAGCGTACGCCGCCTACGTCGAAGGCGGCTGGCCGAGCCTGAGCTGTGATCCGGAGTTCGGTGGGCAAGGCCTGCCAATCCTGCTGAATCAATGCCTGTTCGAGATGCTCAACTCGGCCAATCAGGCCTGGACCATGTATCCCGGCCTGTCGCACGGTGCCTACGAGTGCCTGCACACGCACGGTACCGCCGAACAGCAGGCGACCTACCTGCCGAAGCTGACCAGCGGGCACTGGACCGGCAGCATGTGCCTGACCGAGGCCCACTGCGGCACCGACCTCGGGCTGTTGCGCACGAAGGCCGAACCGCAGGCCGACGGCAGCTACAAGCTCACCGGGCAGAAGATCTTCATCTCGGCTGGCGAACACGACCTGGTCGAGAACATCATCCACCTGGTGCTGGCGCGGCTGCCTGACGCGCCGGCCGGCAGCAAGGGCATCTCGCTGTTCGTGGTGCCGAAGTTCCTGGTGAATGCCGACGGCAGTCTCGGCGCGCGCAATGCGATCACCTGCGGCGCACTCGAACACAAGATGGGCATTCACGGCAATGCCACGGCGCAGTTGAACCTAGACGGTGCGGTCGGCACGCTGGTCGGCGCCCCGAACAAGGGCCTGCCGGCGATGTTCGTGATGATGAACGCGGCCCGGCTCGGGGTCGGCAACCAGTCGCTCGGTTTGACCGAGGTGGCGTACCAGAACGCCGCTGCCTACGCCAAGGAGCGGCGCCAGATGCGCGCGCTCTCCGGCCCGAAGGAGCCCGACCAGCCGGCCGACACGATCATCGTGCACCCTGACGTGCGCAAGATGCTGCTGACCGCACGCGCGTACGCCGAAGGCGGCCGCGCGCTGGCGATGTATACCGCGCTGCTGATCGACCAGGAGCTGTCGTCCGAGGACGAAGCCGACCGCAAGGACGCGGGCGAGCTGGTCGCGCTGCTGACGCCGATCATCAAGGCCTTCCTGACCGACAACGGCTGGCTCGCGACCAGCCACTGCCTGCAGGTGTTCGGCGGCCACGGCTACATCCGCGAATGGGGCATGGAGC
>JBDTUO010000261.1:0-5009 GCA_040007675.1 Rubrivivax sp. | reverse complement strand
GACCGCGTCGAGGAATCGACGACGCCGCCGACGCCGGTCATCTACGAGACCGTGCGGCGCAATGGCGAAGAAGAAATGTCGCGTCCGCCGTGGTCGCTCGCCTGGTCCGGGGTGGCGGCGGGTTTGTCGATCAGCTTTTCGCTCTTCGCCCAGGCCACGTTGAGTCTCCACCTTCCCGACGCCTCGTGGCGCGAGCTGGTGGTCGCGCTGGGTTATCCGGTGGGCTTCGTGATGGTGGTGCTGGCACGCCAGCAGCTGTTCACCGAAAACACCATCACCGTGATCCTGCCGCTGGTGGCCGAGCCCACGCGCAACAACTTCAGCCGCGCCGCGCGGCTGTGGGCGATCGTGCTGTGTGCCAACCTGGTGGGCACCGGTCTCGCGGCGCTGTTGTGCGCGCTGACACCGGCGCTCGACCCGGAGCTGCTGGAGCACATGCGCATCATCAGTCGGCACGCGATGGCGCACGAGTTCTGGCCGATGCTGCTGCGCGGCGTGGGTGCCGGCTACCTGATGGCTGCCACGGTGTGGCTGATGCCGGGGGCCGGTCCGGCGCAGTTCCACGTCGTCGCGATGATGACTTACCTGATCGGCGTCGGGGGCTTCGCCCACATCGTTGCCGGCAGCCTGGAAGCCTATCTGCTGGTGCTCAATGGCGAGTTGGCCTGGATCGATGCATTGGGCGGCTTTGCACTGCCCGCGCTGGTGGGCAACATCATCGGCGGCAGCGTGCTGTTCGCGATGATGGCCTATGCGCAGGTGCGCCATGAGATCGAGGCCGACCCCAGCCCGATCCGGCCGACGGGAAAACGCGGCCCGCAGGGGGAGTCGCGGCCCTGACCACGGCCCGCGCGAGCCAAGCAGCCCCAAGCTTCGGCGCCTGAGGTGTGCCAGGCGGGCCAATGGAGCGATGATGCTCACCTCGGCAATCGAGATGAGGAGCAAGCGGATGAACGCCCCCCAAGCGGCCGACTGGGACCCCCGGTCGCAAGACGTGCTCGACGACCAGATCGCTGCCTACGACGTGATGCGCAAGCGCTGTCCCGTCGCCCACAGCGACTACCTGTGGTGGTCGCTGTTTCGCCATGAGGATGTCATGCGAGTGCTGCAGGACGCCGAGACCTTCAGCAACGCGGCCTCGAATCATCTTTCGATCCCGAACGCGATGGACCCGCCGGAACACACGCCGTACCGGCAGATCGTCGAGCGCTACTTCGGCGCTGAACAGATGGCCGCGTTCGAACCGGTGTGCCAGCGCATCACCGACGCGCTGGTGAGCGGGCAGCGCCGCGGTGAAGCCTTCGAACTGATGACCACCTTCGCACAACCGTTCGCACTGCGCATTCAATGCGCCTTCATGGGCTGGCCCGACACCCTGCATGAGCCCTTGCGCGAATGGATAGACAAGAACCACCGTGCCACCCGAGCGGGTGACCGCTCGGCCATGGCGCAGATCGCCGTCGAGTTCGACGGTCACATCAGGCAGCAGCTCGTCGTGCGCCGCGATGCGGGTGACGACGCTGCCGACGACGTGACCCACCGGCTTCTGCAAGAGCACATCCATGGCCGGCCGCTGAGCGACGAAGAGATCGTCAGCATCGTTCGCAACTGGACGGTCGGCGAACTGGGCACCATCGCCGCCAGTGTGGGCATCCTCGTGCACTACCTCGCCACCCATGCTGCGCTGCAGGCCGAACTGCGCAGGCAGCCGGACGATCTGGGCGCGGCGATCGACGAAATTCTGCGGCTTCACGCGCCCCTCATCGCCAACCGCCGCATCACCACCCGCCCGGTCGAGATCGGCGGACGCCGGCTCGCCGCGGGCGATCGCCTGACGCTGATCTGGGCTGCCGCCAACCGCGATGACACCGTCTTCGGCGGGCCTGAAGCTTTCGATCCCGAACGCCACCGCGACAACAACCTGCTCTACGGCGCCGGTGTGCATGTCTGCCCGGGGGCCCCATTGGCCAGACTGGAGCTGCGCGTGCTGATGCAGACGCTGCTGGCCGGAACGAGCGACATCCGACTGGCGTCGGACCCTCCACCGCAACGTGCGGCGTTTCCGGCCAGCGGTTTCTCGTCGTTGCCGGTGTGCTTTCAATAGTCCGCAAGCAGGTCTGGCGGCGGCCCACCGGGCTCGCAGTCGGGCTCGGGTTGCCGGCGGTGATGGACTGTGGCGCTGCGGTTGCCGCAGCGCCGATCAAGGCGCAGTCGACTCGGGCGAGCGGCGCAAGGCGCAGTCCCTCGGCTTGGCCCGGTCCGGTCGCGACCCGGTAGTCATCGCCTGCCGAATCGCCATCGCGCCCAGGCCGACGGCCAGCAGCACCAGGCCGATGCCGGCGTGGCGCTGATCGTCCTGCAGGTAGTTCACGCACAGCTGCTGCGGTGTGTCCAGGTACAGCAAGCCGGCGGTGGCGGTCATCCAGGCGATGTTACCCACCAGGAACAGCAGCACTTCGGGGTCGAGCCGGCGCCAGCTGTCGGCCAGCAGCCAGCCGGCCAGCCACCAGCTGACGACCTTCGCCGTGGCGACGGCCGGCGACATCAGTGACAGGTCGAGCAGCGACGGCAACATCCAGCTGGCGACAACCAAGGTGGTCACGGTGGCGCCCGTCCAGCCGCGCCAGTCCAGCCACTGCACGAGGGCGATCCGCGGCCCCAGCCGCTGCACCGACCAGCCGGCGGCGAACAGCAGCGGAAATTCCAGCAGCATGTGCAGCGACATGCGGCCTTCGACCGTGTGCCGCAACGCCGGCCACAGCAGCAGCAAGGGCAGTGCGGCCAACAGCGCCCAAAGCGTCCTCGGCGAACGCGCGGTGCGGCGTGTCATCGCGCCGTCAGCTCGCGTGCCGCGGCCAGCGCACGCGGCCAGTCGTCGAAGGCGAACAGCCCCCGCAGACGACCTCGTCGATCGAGCAGGTGGATGTCGCCGTTGTGCACGAAGCCGCCTGCGCCATCGGGTATGGCCACCACCCCCAGGCTGCGCAACAGCGATCGCGACTCGGGTTCGCTGGCCGGCACCGCAAAACGCCATTGCTCGACTTGTGCGCCCCACTGCGCGGCGGCTTGCTGCAGTTGCGGCACACCGTCGTGCACCACGTCGAACGACACCGACAGCAGTTGCACGCCGCGGTAGGCCGGGTCGTGGTGGCCGCGCGCGATCAGCTGCCGCTGCAGTTGCTGGTACTCGCTGCCCAGCGCCCGGCACACGCCCGGGCAGCGCGTGTAGATGAAATCGACCAGATACGCCGCGGGCGCCGCGCTGTCCGCCTGCCACGGCGCCGGTGTGACGCTGCCGTCCGCCTGGCGCAGCGTGACCCCGGATGCTCGCAACTCGCCCGCGGCGATCTGCATCTGGCGGCGGCCTTCGAAGGTCCAGACATCGAAGCCGCTGGTCTGGCGCCACGCGCCCCAGACGAAGGCCACGCCGAGCGCCAGTGACAGCAGCGCGCTGCACCAGCGCGACAAGGTTTCGGATTGTCGTGCCGGGCGCATGACTCGGTGTGGGTTACTTCAGCGCAGCCAGGCCGGCATCACCGTTGTATGGCTCGGCCTGCGCAGCCGTGTCCTTGCGCACCTGCGCGACGGTGTCGGCGGTGACCGCGTCGGCCCGGTTGCTCCAGGCGCTGCGAACGTGCGTCAGCACGGCGGCGATCTCGGCGTCCTGCAACTGCTCCTTGAAGGCTGGCATCGCACCGTTGTAGGTCTTGCCCTTGACGGTCATCGCGTTGTTGACGCCGTGCAGCACGATGGCCGCCAGTGTCTGCGCCTTGCCCGCCACCCATTCCGAGTCGGCCAGCGGCGGGAAGACGCCCGGCAGCCCCTGGCCGCTGGCCTGGTGGCAGGCGGCGCAGCGGGCAGTGAACACGGCAGCGCCATCCACCGCGCTGCCCGCGGCAGCCGGCGCCGGGCCTTGCAGGTCGGCCACGGTGCGGCTGTCGCCCCAGGCCGGCGCGGTGTTCATCGTGGTGCGCGCGATGTAGACGACGCCGAAGGCGAACAGCGCCGCGGTGAGCAGGATCACGAACCACGGCATCGGGTTCGTGCCCTCCTCGGGCTCGGGGTTCTCGCGCTGCTGCTGGGTGTGGATCTCGGGCTCGCTCATGGGGTGGCTCCCGAGGCGGCCGACGCGGCTGGCGCCGCCACGATGGCATAGCTGCGATTCAGCGACTGCAGGTACTTGACCAGGTCCAGGGCCTCGGGGCGCGCCACCACCACCTGCCCAGCCGGTTCGGCGCTGGGCGGCAGCTTGAGCACGCGGTCTTCCTTGTCGGCCTGGGCTTTGCGCTCGAAGAGAAACGGAAACGCCGGCATGATGCTGCCGGGCACATAGGCGCGCGGGTCGTACAGGTGGCCCAGCTGCCAGTCTGCGCTCGGCTGGCGCACGCCGATGTTCATGAGGTCGGGTCCGGTGCGGCTGGTGCCCAGCAGGTGCGGATTGTCGTAGGCATAGTCACCCGCCACCGTGGCGCGGCCCCAGCCGCGCTCGAAGTCGGGCGCCATGCTTCTCGGGCGCGGCTGCTGCGAATGGCAATAGACGCAGCCATTGGCGATGTAGACCTCGCGCCCGCGCAGCTCGGCGCTGGTGTAGGGCTCGAGCCCTGGTGACGGCTTCACGTCGTGCACCTGCAGATACGGAATCGTCACCAGCGCGCTCGTCGACAGCGCCAGCATGACCATCGCCCCGGAAATCAGCTTGACCTCGCTCTTCATGGCGTGGCCTTCCGACCGAAGAAGTGCCCGAACAGCGCCGGTTTGTCTCGCTGCGGCCCGAAATTCGTCACCAGCAGCACGAAGTGCAGGGCAAACACCAGATGGCCCAGCACCATCAAGGACCCACCGATGCTGCGGCCCTTCAGGTAGGGCAAGGTGACGGCCACCGAATCCATGAACGGCTGGGCGGCGTCGAGCATCGCTTCACCCTGCAGCCAACCGCCGATGGTCAGGCTGATGAAGTAGATCGCGAAACCGATGCTGACCAGCCAGAAGTGCGCGCTGATCATCCACGG